>JBKBRG010000171.1:0-5602 GCA_046292325.1 Tabrizicola sp. | reverse complement strand
ACCCAGCTTCTGGTGATGCGGTCGAACTGTGTCGATCACTGGCGGTCGGTCCTTGCAGCGGAGCAGTTCGCCAAGCTGGTGGAACTGGCCGGCACGAACTGACGGGCCCGATCTGCGAGGGCTGCCGGTGCGACCGGGCCGCAGGGCCTGGACGCACCGGACCGGGGACGGATCGACCGTGACCCAGACGCGCGCCGGGGCAAGTTCGCCCGCCTCCATACGCAAGAGACACCCATGCAAGACCCGACCAGCCTCAAGACTTCGCGCCGCGCCCTCTGCGGACGCGCCGCCGCAAGCCTTGCAAGTCGACCCGATCGGTCAGCCTGACGCCCCGCTTCACAAGGACCTGCACGATGAATGCCATGCATCCGACCGCCCAGCCGCAGACCGCCGCCCCGTCCTCGCGGATCGCGCATTACCCGGTGACCTTCTTCGCCATCGGCATGGGAATGATGGGACTGACCCTTGCCACCCGCGCGGCCGAGCGCGCCTTCGATCTTCCCTCGCTCGCGTCGCCCTGGGTGCTCGTCGTTTCTGTCGTGCTGCTGGCTGCGGTGGCTCTGGGCTACATGGTAAAGGCGCTGGCGTATCCTGCCGAGGTCAGCGCGGAATGGCACCACCCGGTGCGCATCGCCTTCTTCCCGGCGATTTCCATTTCGCTGCTTCTGCTGGCGGCGGCGCTTCTGGAACCGATGCCGCAGGTCGCGCATTGGGTCTGGCTGACGGGCACGGTCCTGCAGGGCGTTCTGGCGCTGTCGGTCATCGGTGCCTGGATCGGCCACCGCCCCTTCCATCCGGGGCAGCTGACGCCCGCCTGGTTCATCCCGGCCGTGGGCAATGTGATCGTGCCGCTGGCCGGAGCAAGGCTGGGACACGTCGAGATCTCCTGGCTGTTCTTTTCCGGCGGGCTGATGTTCTGGGTCGTGCTGCTGACACTGGTAATGAACCGGCTGATGTTTCACGATCCGCTGCCGGGCAAGATGGTGCCGACATTGATGATCCTGGTCGCCCCCCCTGCCGTGGCCTTCACCGCCTGGCTGCGTCTGTCGGGCGAGGTCGGGTCCTTCGGCCACTTCCTGCTGTCGGTGGCATACGTCTTTGCCCTGCTGGTGGCGACGCAGGCGGCGAAGTTCCGCAAGATGCCTTTCGCGCTGTCCTGGTGGGCATTGTCCTTCCCGCTGGCCGCCCTGACCATCGCGAGCTTCGGCTATGCCGAGGCCGCCGGGTCCGTCGCGCATCGTCTGATCGGCGTGGGCCTTCTGGCGCTGCTGCTTGCGGTGGTCGCCGGTCTGATCCTGCGCACCGCGCTTGCGATCCGCGCGGGCCAGATCTGCCGTCCCGAATGACCCCTTGCATGATGCCTCAGGGACAGGCGCAATCCCGGAGCAGCCTTGACTGAAACCCCTGCAAGCGCCCCTTTCCCGACGCAAGGTGCCAGAACCTTCCCGTGCCGGGGCAAGACTTGCCGCCCGCCACCTGCGCCATCCCGAGATCTTCGCCTTGGGTGACGCGGCGGGCGTGCCCAGCGTCAAGACGGCGGCCAGCGTGAAATGGATGGTGCCGGTCGTGGAAGACCACCTGATGGCCGCCATCGCAGGCCGCGCGGGGACCGAGGTCCGTGACGGAAATACCTTCTGTCCGCCCGTCACCCGCGTCGGGCGCCCGATGCTGGTCGAGATGGGTCATCACCCCAGTCTTGTCCCCAGCTTCCCCGGCGTGACCGCCCCGCTTGAGAAACCTTGAATCAGCTGGCCGATGAAGGAGGCGGCGCTGAAGGCCACCTGCAACGCCATGCTGCGCGGCAAGGCCTGGAGGAGGACCCGATGAAGCCACCCACGCCCGAGACCCGGATCGCCGTCTTCGAGGCGATCTTCGGTCGGGGCGGCGATCCCTGCCTGTTCGGCCCGGTCGCTCTTCCGCCGCAAACCGGCATGACGCGCGCGGGTCCGGACTGCCAGAGCCAGCGCTTCGCCGCAGAGGGCTATCCCTTCGGCATGGTCGCCCGAAGGCCGGCCCGACCGTCATCCCTTCGCATGTGGACCGAGAGGCTGCGACGCGCAGCGCCCGGTCAGCTTGCAGAACGCCTCGAACTGCGACACGAAGACCTGACCCGACAGGTGGTCGAGGAAGGTGCCGCGGCGCAGGCGGTCCATCACCGGCCCCTTCACCTCGGACAGGTGCAGCGCCACTCCCATGTCGCGCAGGCGGTGGTCCAGCGTCTCCAGCGTTTCCAGGGCGCTGAGGTCGATCTCGTTCACCGCCGAACACATCAGGATCACATGCCGCAGACCCGTGTCGCCCGAGACGCGGGCCAGGACGAGGTCCTCGAGATACCGGGTGTTGGCGAAATACAGGCTCTCGTCCACCCGCAGCGTCAGGACCGAGGGATCGGTCTCGACCGTGAAGCGGAGGATGTTGCGGAAGTGCTCGGTCCCCGGCAGCAGCCCCACTTCGGCAACATGCGGGCGCGAGGTGCGATAAAGGTGCAGAAGCAGCGACAGAAGCACGCCGGCCGAAACCCCCGCCTCTACCCCGACGCCCAGCGTGACGGCCATGGTGGCGGCAACAGCAGCGAAATCGGCGCCGGAATAGGCCCATGCGCGTTTCAGGATCGACAGGTCGACAAGGCTGAGGACGGCGACCACGATGGTCGCGGCCAGCGTTGCCTTTGGCAGGAAGGCGATCAGCGGCGTCAGCAGCAGTGCCGCAAGCGCCAGCCCGATGGCGGTGAAGGCGCCGGCGGCGGGCGTTTCGGCCCCCGCGTCGAAGTTGACGACCGACCGCGCGAACCCGCCCGTCACCGGGAACCCGCCGGTGAACGAGGCGCCAAGGTTCGCCGCCCCCAGCGCCACCAGTTCCTGGTTCGGCGCGATGCGCTGTCTCCGCTTGGCCGCAAGGGTCTGGCCGACCGAGACGGATTCAACGAAGCCGATCAGCGAGATCAGCGCGGCCGGCAACGCCAGATCGCGCAGCAGGGCAAGGTCGAACGACGGCAGGGTGAAGGGCGGCAGGCTTTGCGGCACGGCCCCCACCACCGCGACCCCGGCCTGATCCAGCGCCAGCCCCCAGACGACAAGGGTTGAGGCCGCGATGGCCACGACCGGCCCCGCCTTGGCCAGCATGTCGGCCGGTCTTGCCGGCAGGCCCGCGCGCAGCAGGAGCGGCTTCAGCCCCCGGCGCACCCAGAACAGGAATGCAAGGCTCGCCCCCCCGATCAGCAGCGTCGGCAGGTTGATCGACGCCAGCTGCCTTGCCAGCGACACCAGTTGCGCCAGAAGGGTCTGTCCTTCGGCCTTCAGACCGGTCAGCGGGCCGATCTGGCTGGCCGCGATCAGAATGCCCGAGGCCGAGATGAAGCCTGAAATCACCGGGTGCGACAGGAAATTCGCAAGGAACCCCAGCCGCAACAGTCCCATCAGCAGAAGCATCCCGCCCGACAGGAAGGCCAGGGTCAACGCGGCAACCGCATAGCCCGCCGTCCCCGCCTCGGCCACCTGCCCGACAGCCGCAGCGGTCATCAGCGACACCACGGCCACGGGCCCCACGGCCAGCACGCGCGAGGTGCCGAAGATCGTATAGAGAAGGATCGGCACGATCGAGGCATAGAGACCCGCCTCGGGCGGCAGGCCCGCCAGAAGCGCATAGGCCAGGGACTGCGGAATCAGCATGATCGTGACGATCACCGCCGCCAGCAGGTCGCTTGCCAGCGTGGCGCCCGTATAATCGCGCGCCCAGCCGAGGATGGGCAGCCACCGCTCTATCTGCCTGCTCATGCCTGCACCCTTACAGCCCTTTCCCCGGCACCTTCAGCATCCGGCGCCCCGAGGCATCGGCCGGAATCCCGCCCGCCTGCCTGTCGAACTGCGGCGAGGGCAGGATCGGCCCTGCTGCTGCGGGCGGCCCGGACGATGTGACCGCTTCTGCCTGCGGATCCGTGCAGATCCACCCTGGCGCATCGACATCATCGGGGGGCGCCATCTGATCTGCGCCACCGAGGGCAGGTTATCAGCACCGCGGACCTACCCTCCGATCAGACGATAGCTGTTGCGAGCCGACCCGCCGTTCGCCACCGTCACGCTGAAGAAAGCGTTTCGCTCCGGGGTGAAGCGGCACAGGGCGGGGTCCGCTTGCGCTGCGACGGCGCAGACGGAGTTGCCGGCCTCGTCTGCCACCGTAAGGCTCAGCGGCGTGTCGCCGTCGCCGATCAGGCCAAGTTCGGCGGGGACATCCCCCGGCAGGGCGATCCGCCAGACATCGCTCTGCCCGCCGGCGAGTTCGGACTGCGCCTCGGTCACCGTGGCGTGCCGGCCAAGCGGCAGCTGCGCGTCGATGTCGTAGACCAGATCCTGAAGCGTCGGATCCTCGCCGGCGAGGGCCTGGGCAATGCTCAGCGCCTCTGGCGATGCCGGGTCGGGCGCGGCGGTCCGTCCGGCAGGTTGGTCCTTGTCTGCCGCGCCCGAGGTTGTCCGGGTCCACCCGGTTGCCGGGCGCAGGGTCACGCTGCGGGCGAGCCGGATCGCGCCAACCAGCAGCAGCGCGTCACCGTGCTCGATCGCCGCCTCGTAGTTGCGCTGTGCCAGAATGACACGAGCCACCGGCCCGCTGGACGCAGGCCCCGCGGGCGTCTGGGGCGCTGTTTCGGCCATGGCAGGCCCGGCACATCCGGCGAGGAACGCCAGGGTCAGGGCGAATTGGCACTTCGGTCGAACAGCGGGCGGCATGCGGCGACATTGGCAAAGTGCGCGGCGCCGGACAAGGGCGGTCAGCCATGCCGGACGACTTTCCGGGCGCCGCGTTTCGCGGTAGCAGGGACGCAAAGGGAGACGGGCATGCGCGAGATTCTGGGTCAGCTTCTGGCCTTCGACACGGTGAGCCATCGGCCGAACATGGCCCTGATGGGCTATGTCCGCGATCTGCTTGCAGCGGCCGGACTGACCGTCACGCTGGTCCCGGATGCGGGCGGCGGCAAGGCGAACCTGTTCGCCTCGACCGGGCCCGACGCCACGGGCGGCGTCATGCTGTCGGGGCACACCGACGTCGTGCCGGTCGAGGGGCAGGACTGGACCGTGCCGCCCTTCGCCCTGACCGAGGCCGGGGGCCGCTATTACGGGCGCGGGGCGGCGGACATGAAGGGCTTTGTCGCCTGCGCGATCGAGGCGATGCTGATGGCTGCGCGGCGGCCGCTGAAGGTGCCGCTGCACCTGGCGCTGTCCTACGACGAGGAAATCGGCTGCATGGGGGTGCGCAGTCTGATCGACCTGCTGGCGGCGGCGCCGGTGAAGCCCCGGTTCTGCATCGTGGGCGAGCCCACGGGGATGCAGGTGGCGACCGGGCACAAGGGGAAGGTCGCGCTGCGGGCGACCTGCCGGGGGCGCGAGGGCCATTCCGCGCTGGCGCCGCTGGCGCTGAACGCGCTGCATCTGGCAGGGGATTTCCTGGGCGCGGTGCGGCGGGTGCAGGCCGAGCTGGCCGAGACCGGCCTCCGCGACGGGGACTACGATGTGCCCTACACGACCCTGCATGTGGGCAAGATGGCGGGCGGGGTGCAGGTCAACATCGTCCCGAACCATGCGGTGCTGGATTTCGAGATCCGCGCCCTGGC
>JBKBRG010000170.1:0-5605 GCA_046292325.1 Tabrizicola sp. | reverse complement strand
CGCCCCGGATGTCGGTGAAAATCCCGTCGCCGATGCAGAGGATCGCGGGATCTGCCGGCGCGCCCGCCTCGGCCAGGCGGTGACGGGCAAGGTCGTAGATCGGCGGATGCGGCTTGCCGAAGTAGAGCGTCCGCCCCCCCATTGCCTCGTAGGCCTGGGCCAGGGCGCCCGCGCAATGAAGCCGGCGGTCGCCGAGATCCACCACGATGTCGGGGTTGGCGCAGAGCATGGGCAGGCCCAGCGTCTTGCCCAGCAACAGCGCGGCGCGGTAGTCGTCAGGCGTCTCGGTCAGGTCGTCGCGCAGGCCGGTGCAGACGATGCCTTCGGCGTCGTTCAGGGCCACCCGCTCGATGGGGGGCCGGGTGGCGGCATAGGCAGCCAGATCCGGGGCGAAGTCGGTGAAGAAGGCTTCGTCCTTCGGGGCGCCGATGTGGTGGACGCGACGACCCACCGCGCCGGAGAGCATCCCCATCTGCGCCGCATCGCCCGAGGTCACGACAAGGTCCCAGGCATCGCGCGGCACCGACAGGCCGTCGAGTTGCGCGACGACGCTGGACATCGGGCGCGGCGCGTTGGTCAGCAGGACGACCTTGCCGCCCGCGGCGCGGAACCCCCGCAGGGCCTCGACCGCCGCCGGATAGGCCGCCTTGCCGTTGTGCAGGCACCCCCAGAGATCGCAGAACACGGCATCATAGCGGCCGGTCAGGTCGGCAAGCGTGCGGAGGATCTCGGTCATTCGGGGCCTCTTCGGCAGGCCGGAACGGCCAGGTCGGGAAAAGGGCGGGCGTCCGGCATCAATGCCCGAGGCCCGCCTGCGGTTTCACAGCTTGAGCGACGGGATGATCTGCTTCTTGCGGCTCATGATGCCGGGCAGGACCACGGTGTCGCCGGTGACCCTGGCGCCGAACGAGGCCTCGGCCAATTGCTTCACCAGGTCGTTCGGGACCAGCAGCGTCGCCTCTTCCTTCAGGATGTCGATGATGAACAGCAGCACCTGGTCGGCGCCGTCCTCCCTTGCCACGTCCACCATGGCGCGCATCAGGCTGTCCTTGCGGTCGAGCAGCACCTTGGGCGCGGTGGTCTCCAGCACCGAGACGCGCAGTTCCTTGCCGGCCACATTGTATTCCTTGCTGTCCATCCGCAGCAGTTCCGCGTCCGAGTAGGCCGAGACGTCCGACTTGGCCTCGAACATCTGCGCGGCCAGCTCGGGGATCGAGACGCCAAGATCGGCCGCCAGCTTCTCGGCCACGGCGCGGTCGTGCGGGGTGGTGGTGGGGCTGCGGAATTCGAGCGTGTCGGAGAGGATGCAGGACAGCATCGCGCCCTTGATCGCCGCCGGTGCCTTGGCCACGGCGTCGCCCATCAGGTCGTGCATGATGGTGGCGGTGCAGGCCAGCGGGCGGATGGTGATGTCGATGGGGTTCCTCGTCCTGAGACCGCCGACCAGCATGTGATGGTCGATGATGGCCTGCACCCTGGCCTCGTTGATCGAGGGCGGCAGTTCGGCCGGGTTGTTGGTATCGACGATCACCACCCTGTCATCAGCGGTCACGTCGGCGATGATTTCGGGCTTGTCCAGGCCCCAGCGGCGCAGGACGAAGGCGGCTTCGGTGTTGGGCTCTCCCAGAAGGACAGGCTTGGCCGGGGTGCCGGTCTCGTTCAGATACCAGGCCCAGATGATCGGCGAGCCGGTGGAATCGGTGTCGGGGGATTTGTGGCCGAAGACGAGGGTGGTCATGGGATGCCCTTGGGTTTCGCGATGTCGCGCGCGGTATAGGCGAGGGCGGGGCGATTGTCACGAGGAACGGGATGTGGCAGCATGGCACCCTTGGCAGAGGAGTGGCCGTGTCATGGAACTGACCATCTGACGCCCCATGGGGGGCGATGAGCGGGGCCCGATGGCCCGAGTGCAGCCCTTCACCCGAGGAGTGCCCTGAGAATGGACAAGACCGTTTCGGCCTGAGCGCCGTTTCGCGACCGGTCGTGCGCCGGTCCATCCATCCCATTCCAGACAGGGGCAGATCATGCCGAACACGAAGACCGGAAAACCCGCCATGGCGGGGTTGAAGCCGTTGCAGAAGGCAGCGAAAGGGCCGGGGTTCGACCCGGCCGTGCTCAAGGCGCCGAAAGGGCCGCGGGGGCAGAAACTGGTGCCGAAACGGGGGATGATTCCCGGCAGGTCCGGACAGCGGTAGGACTGACGGGGGCGTCCCTTCGGGCGCCCCCGGTGCCGCGTGCCACGTCTCGCCCGCGCACCGCGCAGGTCGGCCGCAAGACGGCGGCAAGGACCATGGCCCAGCCGGGGTTGCGGTCGCAGTCACCAGGGCCGGGGCGCCTTGGGCAGCAGCGGCCATTGCGTCGGCTCGTGGCCGTAGATCAGCAGCGCTTCGGGCGGGGCGATGGACAGAAGGTAACTGACCGAGGCCTGCGACGCGGCGGGATCGGCGGAATCGGCAAAGCCCTCGGCGGGTTCCGAGATGCGGTTCAGCGCGTCGATTGCAAGGATCGCGCTGCGCCCGTCAGCGAGCGTTACCAGCGCCGACAGATGCCCCGCCGTGTGGCCGGGGGTGGGGACCAGGGTCAGCCCCTCGCAGACCGGGGTGTCGGCCTCGATCCGGATGTAGGTCGTCTCGGGCCAGGCGATCGGGCGGGCCTCGCCGAAGTAGAGCGGCGCGGGCTCGGCACGTTCACGGGCGGTCAGGACGACGGGGGCATGCGCGAAGAGCGGCAGGGAGCCGACATGGTCGATGTGCCCGTGGCTGAGGATCACCAGGTGGATGTCGGCGGGCGTCAGGCCCAGAAGCGCCAGCGCGCCCGCGGCGGTCTGGTCGGGGCGGAAGTCGATCAGCCGGCCAAAACGAGGCAGGCCGTCGCGCGCGGGGCGGTCCGGGTCGGTCAGGTAGTCCGGCGGGAAGCCCGTGTCGATCAGGATGCGCTGGCCCCGGTCGGTTTCCAGCAGGTAGGCCGGAATGCCGATGATCCGTTCGCCCCCCCGCACCTCGAACAGGCCGAGGTCGAGGATGAACAGCCGCTCGATGCGCCCCGGCAGGATCAAAACTTCAACTCGGTCAGGCGGAAGCCCTGTTCCTGAAGCAGGTTCAGCACGCCTTCCTCGCCCGAAAGATGCAGCGCGCCGAAGGCGGCGACGACGGGGCCTTCCTGCGCCGCCCGGGTCAGGACCGGAATCCAGGCGCGGTTGCGGGCATTCATCAGAAGCTCTTCCATCCGCGCGAACTCGGCATCCACCTGATCGCGGGTATAGCCGGGCAGATCATAGCTGATCTGGCGCATGAACTCCCAGATCTCGCGGCTGCGGCCGGCGAAGTAGCTGTCGGCCAGCGTGACGGCGTGGTCCTCGGACCGGTCCTCGAGCGCGAGCGTGGATCTCAGCATCGCCAGGATCTCTTCGTCGGTCATGCTGTCGAACAGGGTGAAGATCGTGTCGTGAGGCTCCAGCGCACGGACGGGCGTGCCCGCCGCCAGCGCCGCGTCGATCACCATGCCGTCAAGGCCCTTGGGGTCGGCCATCTGCTCCATCGCGCAGGGCGGGATGGCGAGGACGGCCAGAACATACCAGGGCCGGAACTTCGCCGCCATGAAGCCGGGGATTCCGCGCCTGGACATGGCATCGGACAGTTGCGCCCAGACATCGGCCGGCAGCTGTTCAAAGAGCGTCGGGCCGGTGGTGATGAACATGCGCGCGGGCTCGCGGGCCACGAGATCCGTCAGGGCCTTCTCCTCCTCGGGGCCGGATTCGACCAGCACGGTCGTGGCGTCGTCGATGAAGAGCTTCAGCTTGTCGAGGTTCG
Organism: Tabrizicola sp.; assembly: GCA_046292325.1. GTDB lineage: Bacteria > Pseudomonadota > Alphaproteobacteria > Rhodobacterales > Rhodobacteraceae > Tabrizicola. The sequence goes on along the minus strand of JBKBRG010000170.1, from coordinate 1,796 downwards.
CCTGATGGCGCGGGTCATCGAAATGGTAGGTGCCGGCGATGGTGATGACCTCTTCGCCGCGCACCGCCTGCCAGAAATTGCCGCGCGGGAAGGGGACGGCTTCGGCGGCTGCAGTGATGCTGTCGCGCTTCGCGGGATCCATGTCCTCGAACAGGTTGCGCCCGCCACAAAGCGCAAGCGCGGGCAGCGCAGACAGAAGGGACAGGGCAAGGGCTGCGGCGGCAAGGCGGGACATGGGCACCATCGGATCGTTGCGCGGGATGATCGGCATCGTGGCATCGGACCGCCAAAAGGCAATGCGAAAAACCCTGCCTGCCGCCCGGGCAGGGGAGTTGACAGGCGGGGCGGGATTGCCTACCTCACCGCCATTAGCACTCACCCCGCATGAGTGCTAATCGAATTCAAACCTGGTGACTCAAGGGAGAACCTCCAGATGGCTTTCAAACCCCTGCATGACCGCGTTCTGGTCAAGCGCGTCCAGTCCGATGAAAAGACCAAGGGCGGGCTGATCATCCCCGACACCGCCAAGGAAAAGCCCGCCGAGGGTGAAGTCATTGCCGTGGGCGAAGGCGCCCGCAAGGATTCGGGCGAGCTGATCGCCCCGTCGGTCAAGGCCGGCGACCGGGTCCTGTTCGGCAAATGGTCGGGCACCGAAGTGACCCTGAACGGCGAAGAGCTGCTGATCATGAAGGAAAGCGACATCCTCGGCATCATCGCCTGAGCCGTCGCGAGGACCGGTGCGCTGTAGCGCACCCTACGCAATCCCATTCAAGGAGCTGTCATAATGGCTGCTAAAGACGTCAAGTTCGACACCGACGCCCGCGACCGCATGCTGCGCGGCGTCAACATCCTGGCCGACGCGGTCAAGGTCACCCTCGGCCCGAAAGGCCGCAACGTGGTCATCGACAAGTCGTTCGGCTCGCCCCGCATCACCAAGGACGGCGTGACCGTCGCCAAGGAAATCGAACTGGCCGACAAGTTCGAGAACATGGGCGCGCAGATGGTGAAGGAAGTCGCGTCCCGCACCAACGACGAAGCCGGCGACGGCACCACCACCGCGACCGTTCTGGCCCAGGCGATCATCAAGGAAGGCATGAAGGCCGTCGCCGCCGGCATGAACCCGATGGACCTGAAGCGCGGTATCGATCTGGCGACCCACAAGGTCGTCGAGGCGATCAAGGCCGCCGCCCGCCCGGTCAAGGACTCGGATGAAGTCGCCCAGGTCGGCACCATCTCGGCCAACGGCGAGGCGCAGATCGGCCGCTTCATCGCCGACGCGATGCAGAAGGTCGGCAACGAGGGTGTGATCACCGTCGAAGAAAACAAGGGCATGGAGACGGAAGTCGAAGTCGTCGAGGGCATGCAGTTCGACCGCGGCTACCTGTCGCCCTACTTCGTGACCAACGCCGACAAGATGGTCGCGGAACTGGAAGACGCCTTCATCCTGCTGCACGAGAAGAAACTGTCGTCGCTGCAACCGATGGTTCCGCTGCTGGAAGCCGTCATCCAGTCGCAGAAGCCGCTGGTCATCGTGGCCGAGGACGTGGAAGGCGAGGCTCTGGCGACCCTGGTCGTCAACAAGCTGCGCGGCGGTCTGAAGATCGCTGCCGTCAAGGCTCCGGGCTTCGGCGATCGCCGCAAGGCCATGCTGCAGGACATCGCCATCCTGACCGGCGGTCAGGTCATCAGCGACGATCTGGGCATGAAGCTGGAGAATGTCGGCCTTGACATGCTGGGCCGCGCCAAGAAGGTCGTCATCAAGAAGGATGACACCACGATCATCGACGGCGCCGGCG
>JBKBRG010000169.1:0-5606 GCA_046292325.1 Tabrizicola sp. | reverse complement strand
GGCAGGATGAAGATCGACACGACATCGCCCCGCATCGCCTGCTTGACCTGCTGTCCGCCCTGCCAGTCGATATCGAACACCGTGTCGATGCCCGCCTGCATCGCGGCTTCGACCGGGGCGCGCGGCGAGCCATAGAAATTGCCGAAGACCTCGGCATGTTCCAGCATCTGACCTTGCGCGACCATGGCCTGGAACTCTTCGCGGCTGCGGAAATGATATTCGCGTCCGTCCTGTTCCCCCGGTCGCGGCTTGCGCGTGGTGGCCGAGATCGAGAAGCGCATCGTCGGATCCCAGGCCATCAGCATCCGGGAAAGCGTCGATTTCCCGGCCCCCGAGGGTGACGAAAGGATGAGCAGGAGTCCGCGCCGAGGCGAATTGGCGGTCATCGGTCATTCCACATTCTGGACCTGTTCGCGCATCTGATCGATCACGGTTTTCAGGTCAAGGCCGATCCGGGTCAGTGCCAGGGACTGCGCCTTGGAACAGAGCGTGTTGGCCTCGCGCATGAATTCCTGCATCAGGAAATCCAGCTTGCGGCCCACCGGGGCGGGATCGGCCAACAGCGCGCGGGCGGCCGTGACGTGGGCGGCAAGGCGATCCAGTTCCTCGGTCACGTCGGTTTTCACCGCGATCAGCGCCAGTTCCTGGGCCAGGCGGCTTTCGTCCACCGCATCGGTCGCGGCCAGAACCCGCGCCAGAGCCTCGCGCAGGGTCTCGGCCTGGGTGCTGCTGCGGGTGGCGGTCTCGGCCTGTGCCTCGGCGGCAAGCGCGGCGATGCGGTCAAGCTGGCCCGCCAGAACCTGCGCCAGGGCCGCGCCCTCGGCGCTGCGCATCGCGGCGAAATCGGCCAGAAGCGCCGGCAGATCGGCCAGAAGCGCCGCGCGCAGGGGGGCGGTGTCGGTCTGCTCCTGTCCGGCCTGCTCGATCACCCCGCGCAGGGTCAGCACATCGGCGGCGGTGGGCTGGCGCAGGGTGACGCCTGCCGCCATCGCCGCCGCCTCGACCCGGGCCAGCGAGGCCAGCGCCGCGCCAAGGGCGGCCTCGTTCAGGGTAAAGCCCGCGCCCGCGCCCGCCTCCTCTGGCACGACCTTCAGCGTCAGGCTGACATTGCCGCGCGGGATCGCCTTCTGCAACTCGGCCCGGATCGCCGCTTCCAGCCCCTCGATCCAGTCCGGCACCCGCAGCCGCAGGTCCAGCCCCTTGCCGTTCACCGACCGCAGGTCCCACACCCAGCCGTGACCCGCCCCGGCACCCCGCCGTGCGGCAAAACCTGTCATCGAGATCATGCTGGCCCCATTCAACCGCCGCGCGCGGTGTTTACCATTTGATTAGATTTTCAGCCGAATCCTCGCGATCCGCGCTAGGCTTTCTTCATGGCGCAGCGGACCCTGCCGCCGCAAGACCCGCGTTGCCTGCCTGGTGGAGAGTGTGATGAGCCCGCGTTTCCTCGACCGTTTCCTGCCGCAGCCCCGGCCCCAGCCCCGGCCGGCGCCGGCGTTCGACGGTCTGGCGCAGGTCCGGGCCTATTGGGAAAGCCTGCGCCGCGACGGCGGGCTGCCAGAGCGCGCGGCGATCGACCCGAGGGGCCTCGGCGGCGTGCTCGACCGGGTGTTCATCGCCGAACGGATCGGGCACGGGCTGGTGCAGGTGCGCGTCGCCGGATCGCGGCTCGCCGACCTTGCCGGCCTCGACCTGCGCGGCCTGCCGCTCAGCTGTCTCTTCACCGTCGAGTCGCGTCCCCAGCTTGGCCTGATGATCGAACGCGCCTTCACGGCCCCTGCCGTGGTCGAGCTTGACCTCGGCCTCGACCGGGCACCGGCCACCGGTCCAGTCGCGCGCCTGCTGCTTTTGCCGCTGGCCGACGAGGGGGCCTGTCGGCCCGTGCTGGGCGCCCTGGGCCTTGTCGCCGGCGCCCCGGCACATGGCAAGCTTCAGCTGCAAGCCTGGCGCGACGAGACGCTGCCCCCGCAGTCGCCCGCCCCCCACCCGGCGACCGAACCGGCGCCTGCGCGGGCGATCCGGCGGCTCGGCCATCTGGCGCTGGTCCACGTCAGCGACTGACATCCCCGATCCCGCATGCGAAAGGGGCGGCAGGTCGCCCCGCCGCCCCCGTCAATCCCTTGCGAGGCCCCTCAAAGCGCGACTCGCCGAGCGGCTTCGCGGTGCGAGGACAGTTCTTCGGCCACCAGGAAGGCCAGTTCCAGCGATTGCGAGGCATTGAGCCGCGGGTCGCAGGCGGTGTGATAGCGGTCGGCCAGGTTCTCGTCCGACACCGCGCGCAGGCCTCCGGTGCATTCGGTCACGTCCTGGCCGGTCATCTCGAAATGCACCCCGCCCGGCACGGTGCCTTCCGCCTTGTGGATGGCGAAGAACTCGCGCACTTCGCGCAGGACGCTGTCGAAGGGCCGGGTCTTGTAGCCCGAGGCCGCCTTGATCGTGTTGCCGTGCATCGGGTCGCAGGACCAGACGACATTCGCCCCCTCCTCGCGCACGGCCCTGATCAGGCGCGGCAGGTGATCGCCCACCTTGCCCGCGCCGAAGCGGGCGATCAGCGTCAGCCGGCCCGGCTCGTTCTCCGGGTTCAGCTTGGCCATCAGCACCTTCAGATCCTCGGCCGTGGTCGTTGGCCCGCATTTCAGCCCGATCGGGTTCAGGACGCCACGGCAGAACTCGACATGCGCCCCGTCCGGCTGGCGGGTGCGGTCGCCGATCCAGATCATGTGGCCCGATCCGGCCACGTTCTGCCCGGTGATCGAATCCACCCGGCAGAGGGCCTCTTCGTATTCCAGAAGCAGCGCCTCGTGGCTGGTGTAGAAATCCACCCGCGCCAGTTCCGGCGCCGAGTCGCTGTTGACCCCGGCCGCGTTCATGAAATCCAGCGCGTCCGAAATGCGGTTCGCCATCTCGCGGTAGCGTTCCGCCTTGTCATGCTCGGCAAAGCCCAGCGTCCAGGAATGGACCCGGTGGATGTCGGCGAAACCGCCCGTGCTGAAGGCGCGCAGCAGGTTCAGGCTGGCCGCCGCCTGGGTATAGGCCTGCAACATCCGCGCCGGATCGGGTATGCGCGCATCGGGCGTGGGCTCGAAGCCGTTGATGATGTCGCCCTTGTAGCTGGGCAGTTCCACCCCGTTGACGACCTCGGTCGGGGCGCTGCGCGGCTTGGCGAACTGGCCCGCCATGCGGCCGACCTTGATGACCGGAACCTTGGCGGCATAGGTCAGCACCACCGCCATCTGCAACATCACCCGGAACGTGTCGCGGATGTTGTCGGCGCTGAATTCCGCAAAGCTTTCGGCGCAGTCGCCGCCCTGCAACAGGAAGGCCTTGCCTTCGGCCGCCTGGGCCAGCGCCTTCTTCAGCCGCCGCGCCTCGCCGGCAAAGACCAGCGGCGGATACTTGGCAAGCTGCGCCTCGACCGCGTTCAGCGCCGCCTGATCGGGATATTCCGGCATCTGAATCCGCGGCTTCGCGCGCCAGGCCGTCTTGGTCCATCCCTTGGTCATCCTGCTTCTCCGGTCGGTCATCCAGTCGGCCTGCGGTATACGCCCCCGTTTCCGCCTTTGCAAAGGCCGATTGGGCGGAAACCGTGGCGTTCGGCACTTGCAGAGGGGCGGAAATTGCGCTTCGATGGCCCGCAAACGACATGAACAGGTCGCAGAAATGACGCTCGCGCCGATGAAGGCAACCCTGACCCGGAAACAGACCGCCGCCCGGCGGTTCGTCTTCGTGCTGCTCGACAAGTTCACCATGATCTCCTTCGCCGGCGCGATCGAGCCCCTGCGCCTTGCCAACCGTGTCGCGGGCGAGACGCTCTACACCTGGGTTCTGGCCGGCGAAGGCACCGAGAAGGCCTGTTCCAACGGCGCGGTCTTCCGCCTTGACATGGGGCTGGAGGAAGTGGCGCGCGAGGATGTCATCCTCGTCTGCGGCGGCATCGACATCCAGCGCACCACGACGCGGGGGGTGGTGAACTGGCTTCGGCGCGAGGCGCGGCGCGGCGTGACCATCGCGGGCATCTGCACCGGCGGACATGCGCTGGCGCAGGCCGGTCTCCTCGACGGGAAGAAGGCGACGATCCACTGGGAGAACCAGGACGGCTTCGCCGAGGAGTTCGAGGACGTGAAGCTGACCAAGTCGGTCTATGTCATGGACGGCAACCGCTGGACGACGGCGGGGGGCATTTCCTCGATCGACCTGATGCTGAAGATCATTGCCGCCGACCATGGCGAGGATCTGGCCAATACCGTGGCCGACCAGCTGATCTATTCAACGATCCGCACCGACCAGGACACGCAGCGCCTGTCGATCCCGACGCGGATCGGCGTGCGGCATCCCAAGCTCAGCCAGGTCATCCAGATGATGGAGGGCAACATCGAGGACCCGATGTCGCCCGCCGACCTGGCCGAGGAGGTGGGCATGTCCACCCGCCAGCTGGAACGTCTGTTCCGCCGCTATCTGAACCGCAGCCCCAAGCGCTATTACATGGAACTGCGCCTGCAGAAGGCGCGGAACCTGTTGATGCAGACCGACATGAGCGTGATCAACGTGGCGCTGGCCTGCGGCTTTGCCAGCCCGTCGCACTTCTCCAAGTGCTACCGCAGCCACTACAGCACCACGCCCTACCGTGAACGCGGCACGCAAGGCATTCCCGGCTCCGTGCCGGTCAGGCTCTCGATCTAGGCGGCTTGGGCCCGGGTCGAGGGCAGGTTGACAGGAAACGCCGACCAGGTGGGAAGAGGACGTTTTCCGAACCGGATCGCTGCGGGCGCTACTCTGCCGGCGCAAGGCGGTAGGCCGCCCCGTCCAGGACCGACAGGAACCAGATCGACCCGTCCGGCGCCTCGACCACGTCGCGCACCCTGCCGGTTTCCGGGGCACTGATCCGTTCCTCGGCATAGCCGGTCGCGGCGGGGGTGTCCGGATCCAGCCGTCCCAGGAAATCGCTGTTGAGCGAGCCGAAGAAGATGTCGCCCCGCCACTCGGGGATCAGCCTGCCGGAATAGACCATCAGCCCCGACGGGGCGATCGAGGGGTCCCAGACGTGCAGCGGCGGTTCGATCCCCGGCTTTTCCGTGCCCTCGCCGATCCGGCTGCCGTCGTAGTCGACGCCGAAGGACACCACGGGCCAGCCGTAGTTCCTGCCCGCCTCGGGCGCGTTCAGCTCGTCACCGCCGCGGGCCCCGTGTTCCACCGTCAGCAGCCGCCCCGCCAGGTCCAGCGCCGCCCCCTGGATGTTCCGGTGGCCGATCGAGAGGATCCCGGCGGTCCAGCCCTCGACCGCGACCGCCGGCTTGCCGTCGCGCCGCAGAAGGATCACCTTGCCCGCCGACAGCTTCGGGTCCTGCGCCTGCAGTCCCTGCGGCCCGGTTCCCCGGTCGCCCGTGGTCAGCGCAACCGACCCGTTCGGCATCTCGACCAGCCGCGCCCCGAAGTGCCGCCCGCCGCGATAGGGTTCGCCGAAGAAGACCGTGCGGAAGTCCTCCAGCTGCCGCCCGTCCGGCGAGAGCCGCCCGACACCGGCCGCCGTGGCCCCGCCGGTCCCCGCCGGGGCGGCGAAGGTCAGCCAGACCTCCCTGGTCCGGTCGAAATCTGCGGGCACCATCACG
>JBKBRG010000168.1:0-5618 GCA_046292325.1 Tabrizicola sp. | reverse complement strand
GGTCTCCAGCTTGACCAGGGCCAGCATCTGTTCCGTCCGCGCCTTGACCTCGGCGGCGGGTTTCCCAAGCATTTCAAGGCCGAAGGCCACGTTTTGCGCGACCGTCAGGTGCGGAAACAGCGCATAGCTCTGGAACACCGTGTTCACCGGGCGGCGGTTCGGCGGCAGGGTGGTGATGTCCGCCCCGTCCAGCAGGATCGTGCCCTCGGTCGGCATCTCGAACCCGGCGATCAGCCGCAGGAGCGTGGTCTTGCCGCAGCCCGAAGGCCCCAGCAGCGTGAAGAACTCTCCCTGCCGGATGTCCACCGACACATCGTCCAGCGCCCGCACGACCCCGGCACCCTGCCCGAAGGCCTTGACGACGTTCCGGGCCGAGATTGTCACCGCATCGGCCAAGGACTCCCCCATGCTTCCCCGCGTTTGATCATGTTGATCGGAAACTTTCTTCACCCACAAGCGATTCCTTGCCCCTGGCACGCCATCGCGGCTCTTTTCCCGGACCACGGAGCGGCGCGCTCGATTTCTGCGCAGAGGCTGATCAGCAGTTCGTCCTGCCCGAAGGCCGAGGCCAGATGCACGCCGATCGGCAGCCCCTGCGACGACCAGCCCAGCGGCAGGCTGGCGGCGGGCTGGCCGCTGGCGTTGAAGATCGCGCAGAAGGGCGAATAGGCGAAGATCCCGTTCGGGCCGGTGCGGTAGGCCACATAGTCCTCGGTGTCGTGGTTGAACCGCCCGACCCTAGCCGGCGGCTCGGCCAGGGTCGCGGACAAAAGCACGTCGGAACCGCCGTCGAAGAACCCGGCCATCTGCCGGCCGAAGGCATGGATCTCGCCCACCGCTTCAAGATAGCGGGTCGGGTGCAGCCTCTGCGCATGGGCCCAGGCGCCTCGGCCGACCCCCTCCACCTCGTCCGGCCGCGGCGCCCGCGCGCCAATCCTGGACCGGATCGACAGCGCCGTGCCGATGCCCACGATGTCGGTCCAGGCCCGCATCATCATCGGCACATCGACGCGGGGCCGCGCCGGTTCGACGACGTGGCCAAGGCTCTCCAGCAGCCGGCCCGCAGACCGCACCGCCTCGGCGACCTCGGGGTGGATCGGCTCTCCGGTGAAGGTGGTGTCGCAGATCGCGATGCGCAGCCGGCGCGGCGGGCGGCTGATCGCGGCGGCATGGCCGCGACCGAGGGGCGGCGCCACATAGGGCGCGCCGAGGTCCGGTCCCTCGCAGGCGTCCAGCATCACGGCCGTGTCCCGGACCGATCGCGTCAGGAACCCGTCGATCGCCATGCCCGCCCAGCCTTCGCCGGCGTAGGGCCCGTCCGGCAGCCGCGCCCGGGTCGGCTTGAACCCGAACAGCCCACAGCTGGAGGCCGGGATCCGCACCGATCCGCCCCCGTCCGAGCCGTGCGCGAAGGCCACGATCCCGGCCGCGACCGCCGCCCCGGCGCCGCCCGACGATCCGCCCGGCGTATGGTCGAGGTTCCAGGGGTTGCGCGTCGGCCCGCCATAGACGGCGGCCTCGGTCGCGGCCCCGATGCCGCCCTCGGGACTGGTGGTGCGCCCGAAGGTCACCACTCCGGTGGCCCGGATGCGCTGGAAGATGCTGGAATCGCCGGGATAGACCGTGTTCGCGAACAGGCGCGACCCGTTGTGCGACGGGAAATCCTTTGCCTCGATTCCCAGATCCTTGATCAGGAAGGGCACCCCGTGGAACGGCCCCCGAGGCAGGCCCGCGGCAATCGCCCTGCGCGCGACGCCTTCCTGGACAAGCACAACCGCGTTCAGCGCCGGATTGCGCGCCTCGACCGCTGCAAGGGCGGCGTCGAGGAGTTCGGAGGGCGTCACCTCGCCCGAGGCCACAAGCGCGGCCAGCGCCGTTGCGTCCGGGGCGCCAAGATCTCCGATCATGAAGGGGTCTCCCATCCTGCTGTCGGGTCAGCCTGCGACGGTGCCGGGCAGGACGTCATGTCCGAACCCGACATCCTCTGCCGGTATCGGGCGGCGCGAGCGAAGGTCAGCGACCGGGCATCACCCGCGCCAGAACGTCGCGCAGGGCTTCCGGCAGGATCGGCTTGGGCAGGAACCCGTCAAGGGCAGCCCGCAGCGCCTCGTCCTCGCGCACCGCAAGGATGTCGGCGGTCATGGCGATGACCGGTATCTTCTGCCCGTGCCTGGCGCGGATGTGCCGCAACGTCTCGGCCCCGTCCATGCCGGGCATCATCAGGTCCAGAAGCACGGCATCCACGCCGCCCTGTTCCAGCCGCTGCAAGGCCTCGGGGCCGCTGGCCGCCTCGATGAAGCGCGCGCCGATGGCCGTCAGCAACTGGCCGGCGACCAGCCGGTTGGTGGCGATGTCGTCCACGACCAGGATGGTGCAGTCCCGAAGGTCGGAGAGCCGGGTCTGCTGCGGTGCCGCCTCGGCTTCGGGGGCAAGCACCGTAAGGCGCATCGTGGTGCCCTGGGCCGTGGGAAGGATCACCAGGTCGCCCGCCATCTGCCGCGCGACCGCACGGCTGATCGCCAGGCCAAGCCCAACGCCCGGCGTTTCGCTGGATCCCCGGAAGAAAGGCTCGAAGACCTTTTCCTGCAACGCCTCGGGGATGCCCCGGCCCTGGTCGGCCACGTCGATCACCAGCCGCGACCGGAGATATCGCACCGTGACCGAGACCGGGCCGCGCGAGGAATGTTTCAGCGCGTTGCCGACCAGATTGCCCAGGCATTGCCGGACCCGCTGGCTGTCGATCAGCAGGTGGGTGGGAACGTCGCGCTCGACCGTCACCACAAGTTCGCGCCCCTGGTTGCGCGCCTGCAACTCGAAGACCAGAAGATTGGCCGACAGCTCCGCCCGGACCGCAACGGGGCGCGGCGTGATGGCGACCCGCCCCTCGGTCAGGGCCGAATAGTCCACCGCATCGTCCAGCATCACCGCCAGGTCGCGCGCCGAGGTGACGATGGTGCGCAGCCGCTGCCGCGAGGCGCCGCCGGCCGCCGCCGCCTCGATCTCGCCCAGGCCGATCACCGCGTTCAGCGGCGTGCGCAGCTCGTGGCTGATCTGCGCCAGAAACCGCCCCTTGGCGACATTCGCGGCCCGCGCCACCGCCGCAGCCTCGACACCGGCGCGGTGGAGGCGGTTGTTCGACACCATGGCGGTCAGGGCATAGCCGAAGGCAAAGGCCACCGTGACCGTGGACACGGCAAGGCCGATCCAGCTGCCCAGCGTCAGCCAGTGCCAGGTGTTGAAGATCAGGACGATCGCCGCCGCCGTGGTCAGGCCGACGATGCCCAGCCGCAGATGGATCGACCGCACCGAGGTCAGGTGCAGCAGCGATCCCATCACGATCCCGACCGCGATCGCCTTGGCGTAGGGGTCGTCCTGCAACCAGACCATCCCCGCGGCCGAGATGATGGCGGCCTCCATCGGCACCAGCGAGAAGAGGTAGCCCAGATAGCGGCGCGGCTGCCGGATCGGGTCAAGACCGCGCAACAGCTGCTGGGAGACCAGTTCGCCAGCGATCTCGACGCAGAAGAGCGCGATGCCGAGGACGGGCGGGATGTAGAGCGAGCAGAGAAGATAGGCCAGCGCGACCAGACTCAGGCGCGGAAGGAATTCGCCGCGCAGGATCCGATACTGCCTTGCCAGTTCGTCGCGCACCCGCTCCCCTTCCGCCTTGGAGAAACTTGGGAACGCGGGCATCGGTCGGGGTGCACCAGGAAGTTGCGGAAAGTGGACTGACTGTAGCCCCAAGGCTGTGCGGGCGGTCAAGGCCCGGTTTCTGGAACAATCCGCATCTCCTGTCGCAAGGAGCCGGTCCTGCCGTAGATCAGGATGCGGTCGTCGGTGGTGACGATCGCCGTCCAGCCGGTGCCGAAGGTAACGGCGGCCGGTCGGGTGCCCTCGGGCAGTTGCAGGCCTTCGGGCAGGGCAGGGGCCGGGGCGGCAAGGGTCTGGGGCATGCGGGTGACAAGCAGCCCGACCACGGTTATGACACCCCCGATCATCGTCAGCGTCAGCAGGACGACCAGCCACTTGAGAAGCCGCAGGCTGGGCGGCAGGGCCGCATCGGGGGCAACGGGCGTGACTGGATCGGGCGTGGGGGACGATGGCATGGAGGGGCCTTTCGAGGACGACGAGGGCGCAACGCTGTCGGTCACCATCGGCGCGGATGCCCCCGCCCGCCTTGATAAGGCGCTTGCCGCCGCCGTGCCAGAGCAAGCCGCGCTGTCGCGCTCGCGCCTGATGCGGATGATCGCCGAGGGGGATGTCAGCCGTGACGGGCAGGCGGTGACGGATCCCGGGGCGAAGGTGGCGGAGGGGGAGGTCTACACCCTTCGCCTGGCTCCGGCGATCGCGGTCGAGACCCGGCCCGAGGCGATCCCGCTGGCGGTGGTCTGGGAGGATGCCGACCTGATCGTCATCGACAAGCCGGCCGGGATGGTGGTCCACCCTGCGCCGGGCTCGCCATCCGGGACGCTGGTCAACGCGCTCCTCTACCACTGCGGCGACAGCCTGTCGGGGATCGGGGGCGAGCGGCGGCCGGGGATCGTGCACCGGATCGACAAGGATACGTCCGGCCTTCTGGTGGCGGCCAAGTCCGACCGGGCGCATCACGGGCTGGCGCGGCAGTTCGAGGACCATTCGGTCACCCGCCATTACCTCGCCGTGGTCCATGGCGTGCCCTCCGCCGGAGACCCGCGCCTGCGGGGGCTGCGCGGGGTCGGCTTCGAGCCGGGCGGCATCCTGCGGATCGCGACCCATCTTGCCCGGCACCGGACCGACCGGCAGCGGCAGGCGGTGGTCTGGGACGAAGGCCGCCACGCCGTCACCCGCGCCCGGGTGGTGGAGGACTTCGCCGGGCAGGCCGCGCTGGTGGACTGCTGGCTGGAGACGGGGCGGACGCATCAGATCCGGGTCCACCTGGCCTATGCCGGGCACGGGCTGGTGGGCGATCCGACCTACGGCGGCCGGCGGAAGCTGCCGGCCTCGCTGGGGCAGGGGGCCGAGGTCGGCAACGCCTTCCCGCGTCAGGCCCTTCACGCCGCGACCCTGGGATTCGACCATCCGGTGACGGGAGAAAGGATGGAGTTCTCCGCGCCGCTGCCAGAGGACATGGAGGCGCTGATCGGGGCGCTGCGCGGGGCATGAGTCCTGTGCCGTCCACGGTGGACGCATCCGGAGAGACCAGAAGGATCAGACACTTGCTTGCGGGTGTCAAGGATCTGGAAACCTTTGCCCGCCGACCGTTGCGCGCGGCTTGTCCCCGCCCCGCGGCCGGTCTATCCTGCGTCCCGCGCGGGCCGCATCCGGCCCGGGGAGTGCGCCTCATGCCGGAGAGTGTTGCCACCTGCTGATGTCATCCCGCCCTGCATCAGGGGGCGAGGGATGACACGTGCGACCTGTCGGGGTGCCCTGGCCCTCGGCGGGTCCGGCGTGGCACGACATTTCGGACTTACCCAGATGAACATCTCTCGGACCGAGCAGCGGGTGCTGCATGTCCTGGCCCTGGGCGGGCGGATCGACCATGTGCGCGATGGCGCCAGGGTTGCCGAGATCCTCTGCGTCACCCGCGACGGGCTGATCCTGGCCGATTGCACGCTGGAGGTCTTCCGGCGCCTGCGTCG
>JBKBRG010000167.1:0-5626 GCA_046292325.1 Tabrizicola sp. | reverse complement strand
GGCCGTCAGCACCTCGATGATCGCGGCGGTCTCGCCATGCGGGCGCATGGCCAGGATCACGCCCTCGTCGCGCCAGTCCATGCGCCGGACTATCGGCGCGGGGCGCGGCCGGCGCAAGCGGAGGGTTCAGTCCGACAGACCCTCTTCGTCCAGCAGCGTCCGGCCCTGCCGGTCCTCCAGCTCGATCACCCAGAGGTCGGGGTCGCGGGCCCGGGTGCGGGCGACCAGCGCATCCACCTCGGCCTCCGGCCCCTCGGCCAGCAGGAACCAGGCCCGCGCGCCGCTCAGGATGTCCGACCGCCGCTCCCAGGCCCGCGCCGTGCCGTCCAGCAGCGCAACCTTGACCACCACAGCGCCGGCCTCGGCGTCACCCTTCGCGGTCACATAGGCCGGGATGTCCGCCAGCGCGAGCCGCCTGAGATAGGCCGAAACCCAGAGGCCCGATGCCAGACGCGGCTGCATTCAGCACCGCCCGGCCCAAGAATTTTCGCCGAAGATGCGCGGGCTTCTACGCATCGCCGTCCTTGAAATCCAGCCCCATCTCGGAATAGCGCTCCGGCTCCTCCAGCCAGTTCGGACGCACCTTGACCTGCAGGAAAAGGTGCACCGTGCGGCCCAGGAACTCGGAAATCTCTGCCCGTGCCGCCTGGCCGATGGCCTTGATCGTCTCGCCCCTGTTGCCCAGCACGATTCCCTTGTGGCCCTCGCGCGCCACATAGATCACCTGGTCGATCCGGGTGGTGCCATCGGGCTTGTCCTGCCATTTCTCGGTTTCGACCGTCAGCTGGTAGGGCAGCTCCTCATGCAGGCGCAGGGTCAGCTTCTCGCGCGTCATCTCGGCGGCGATCATGCGCATCGGCAGGTCTGCGATCTGGTCCTCGGGATAGAACCATGGCCCCTCCGGCAGGTTCGCCCCCAGCCAGTCCTTCAGGTCCTCGACGCCATGGCCCCGCTCGGCGCTGATCATGAAGGTCCTGGCGAAGGGGAAGGCCCGGTTCGCCTCTTCGGCCAGGGCCAGAAGCGATTCCGCCTTCACCCGGTCGATCTTGTTGATGGCAAGGGCCACGGGCTTGCCCTTCGGCATCTCGTCCTTCAGGCGGTCGATGATCGCCAGGGTGCCTTCGGTCAGGCCCCGATGCGCCTCGATCAGCAGGACGACGACATCGGCATCCGAGGCCCCGCCCCAGGCCGCCTTGACCATGCTGCGGTCCAGCCGGCGTCGGGGGCGGAAGATGCCGGGCGTGTCCACGAAAACGATCTGCGATTCGCCGGTCATGGCGATCCCGCGGATGCGGGTGCGCGTCGTCTGCACCTTGTGGGTGACGATCGACACCTTCGCCCCGACCATCCGGTTCAGCAGCGTCGATTTTCCGGCATTCGGTTCGCCGATCAGGGCGACAAAGCCTGCGCGTGTGGTCATGGGGTGAAACTAGCCCTTGCTGGATGGCAGGGCCATAAAGAAAAGCCGCCGGAATTGCCAGTTGCATGACGGCCGAGGCGCGTCATCCTGCGAAGAATATTCGCCGGATTCGTTTGTCATGGGTCTTCTGCGCCTGCTGCTGCGTCCCTTCCTCCGATCCCGGCGCCCGAAGCTGGTCGTCGTCGAGCGTGACACTTCGCTCAGCGAGGCGCGCGGCCCGCGTCAGCCGCCTGCCGTCACGGTCAGACAGACGACACGGATCCGGATCGCCGACGTGCAAGAGCTGCGCGGTCGGGCCTGGGTGATCGACGGCGACACGATCGACATCGGCGGCACCCGGATCCGGCTGGCGGGCATCGACGCGCCCGAGCTGGACCACCCCTACGGCAAGACTGCCAAGTGGACGCTGGTCAACCTGTGCAAGGGGAAAGAGGTCCGGGCGGTCTTTCACGGGGACCTGTCGCATGACCGCACGGTGGCCACCTGCTTCCTGCCCGACGGGCGCGATCTGTCGGCCGAGATGGTCAGGGCGGGGATGGCCATCGACTGGAACAAGTTCTCGGGCGGGAAATACCGGGGGCTCGAACCGGACGGCGTCCGAAGGAAACTGTGGCGCTGCGACGCGCGCCAGAAGGGCCGCCTGCCGCCGGGACTGCCCGACTAGTCCGCCCGTTCCACGCGCTTCAGCAGCGCCTGCGCTGCGGCCTGTTCCGCCGCCCGCTTCGATCCCGCGGTGGCCTCTGCCGTCTCGCCGTTGGCCAGCGTCACCCGCACCGTGAAGACCGGAGCATGATCCGGCCCCGACCGCCCGGCCTCTTCATAACCCGGCGGCGGCATCCCCCGTGCCTGGGCCCATTCCTGCAGGCTGGTCTTTGCGTCCCGCGCGTCCGGCTTGACCGCCGCGATCCGCCCGCCCCACAACCGCAGGACCAGCGCCCGCGCCGCCTCGAAGCCCGCGTCCTGGTAGACTGCCGCGATGACCGCCTCCAGCGCATCGCCCAGAAGCGCCTCCTTGCGCCGTCCGCCGGTCAGCATCTCGCTGCGGCCCAGCTTCAGCACCTCGCCCAGCCCGATCTCGCGCGCGACATCGGCGCAGGTTTCCTTGCGCACCAGCGCGTTGAAGCGGGGGGCAAGCTGGCCCTCGCGCGCCTCGGGGTCGGCTGCCAGCAGCGCCTCGGCCATGACAAGGCCCAGCACCCGGTCGCCCAGGAACTCCAGCCGCTGGTTGTCGGGCCGCGTCGCCGTGCCGATCGAGGCATGGGTGACCGCGCGCAGCAGAAGCTCGGGCTTGCGGAACTGGTGCCCCAACCGGGCCTGGAAGGCCAGGAGGTCGGCCGAAAGCCTCACTCGATCGCCTTGAAGAAGCGGTCGCCCCGCCAGGTCCAGACAAAGAACAGGCTGCGCCCGGCCGAAGAGAACATGATGCGGTCCGCCCGGCCGATCAGGTATTTCGCCGGAAGATAGCCGACCCCGCCCGCCGCCTGGCTGAACCGGCTGTCGGTGGAATTGTCGCGGTTGTCGCCCATCACGAAGTAATGGCCCTCGGGGACGGTGAAGACATCGGTGTTGTCGCCCGGCCCGCTTGCGTCGATGTTCAGCACATGGTGCTGGCGGCCCTCGGGCAGGGTCTCGATGAAGCGCGACTTCTTGCAGATGCCGCCCTCGCCCACCGCGCCATTCTCGCAGCGCGGGCGGTTGCGCATCGGGCCCTGGGGTTCGTAGACCTCTTCGAACACGCCATCCGGCGTCTGCGGTGCCGCGACCCCGTTGATGTAAAGCACGCCGTCCTTCATCTGGATCCTGTCGCCCGGCAGGCCGATCAGCCGCTTGATGTAATCCGTGCCCGCCGTCGGATGCCGGAACACCACCACATCGCCACGCTGCGGCTCGGACCCGAGGAAGCGGTCCTCGAAGGGGCAGAGGCTGATCGTGGTGAAGGGGATCTCGCAGGAATAGCGCGAATAGCCGTAGGCCATCTTGTTGACGAACAGGAAGTCGCCGATCAGCAGCGTGTCCTTCATCGACTCCGACGGGATCCAGAACGGCTGGAAGAACACCGACCGGAACCCGATCGCGATGACCAGGGCCCAGAAGACCGTCTTGATCGTCTCGACGATGCCGCCATCGCCCTTTTGCCTGCTCGCCATTGCCTGTCCTGCCTCATGCGCCTCGCCGCTTCTTGCGCGCAAGGGCGGGGCGAAGTCAAGGCAAGCGCACCCGGCAGGGGATGGCGCTGTCGGGGACATGAAGCTCGGCGCGGATATCGGGGCCGCGCACCGGGGCGCTTGCGGTCAGCGTCCAGACCCGGTCGACCGGGGGCGCAGGTTGGTCAGGATCGTCCGCCGCGCGCCGGGTGGGGCGGGTTCGGGCGCGCGCGACACGCTGCGGGGGCGCCGGCCCTCGGGCGCCGGGTCGGGGCCGACCCTGCGCGGCACATCGAGGCGGAAGGCCAGACCCTGCCGCGCGCCCGACGCAGCGGGCAGTGCGATCTCGTGGCTCCAGGCCGGAAAGGGGCGCAGACGCGGGCTGTCCTCGTGGTCCTCGAACATGTGCGCGTCATGGCAGGTCAGCGTCCGCCGGAAGGGTTCGGTCGCGGCGACGGGGCGGGCGCTGCGCAGCCGCCCGGAGAGAGGACTTCCGGTCCGCAGGTGGCCGGGGCCGTCGCTTACCAGCACCACCGCCCCGAAGCTGCGGTGGCGCAGGAAGGACAGCGCCGCCGCCGCCCCGTGCCAAAGGCAGATCACGGTCAGAAGCACGGTCGGGAACAGCAGCGGACCGACGGCCGGATCGCTGATGTCCAGCGCCCAGGGCCCGCCCCAGACCCAGAGCAGCCCCGCCCCCGCGAGGCAGCCCAGGGCGATCAGTCCCGCTCGCGCCGCCTGGACTGCGGCCAGTCCGATCATGCCCACCTCCCCGCCGATCCCGATGGCAACCCGTCGCGGGATGGTGCCACAGCCTCTCAGCCGCGCATGTCCCCAAGACCGCGCAGCGGCCGGGCCTCGATCACCACGAAGGCCTGCGCCCAGGGGTGGTCGTCGGTCAGGGTGACATGGATCACCGCCTCGTGTCCCGCAGGCGTCATCGCCCGCAGCCGCTCCGCCGCCCAGCCCGTGACATGCATCACCGGCTGGCCCGAGCGCAGGTTGGTCACCGCCATGTCGCGCCACGAGATCCCCATGCGCAATCCCGTGCCCAGCGCCTTGGAGCAGGCCTCCTTCGCCGCCCAGCGTTTCGCATAGGTGGCCGCCACCGCCCGCGCCCGGCTTTCGGCCTTCTTCTGCTCGGTTTCGGTGAAGACCCGATCCTTGAACCGGTCACCGTGGCGCGCCAGCGTCTTCTCGATCCGCTCGATGTTGCACAGGTCGCTGCCGATGCCCAGAATCATGCCCTGCCCTTCGCGCCACAGGACCCCGGACCCGAACGTCCGGCTCAGCCCGCTTCGGCGAATTCATGGCAGAGTTGCCCGGCCTCTTCCAGCGCAAGCGTGATCTTCAGAAGGGTGCAGACCGCCCCGCCGTTGGCGCTGACCGCATGATGGCGGCAATCGCGGCACAGGCCGAAGGTCTTGCCCCCGGTTGCCGCGACCAGAGTCCGCAGCAAGGTCCTTGCCGCCAGCAGAGCCTCGGTCGCGTCCGTGTCGGGCAGACCGACAAGCCAGCCCTCCACCAGCGCCCGCCCGCGTTCGGTCAGGCCATAGCGCCGCTGCCGCCTGTCGCCCCCGGCTTCCTCCTCGGCGATCAGACCCTTCTCGGCCAGCGCCTTCAGCGTCTGCGAGGCCGTTCCGCGCGTCGTCGCCAGATACTCCGCGATCACCGAGGGGCTGCGCGAGAAACGGTTCGCCTGCGCCAGATACTCCAGCGCGGCGCATTGCGCATCGGTCAGTGCCTCCGCCCGGCGCCGCGCCGCATGCAGTCGCGCCACCCGGTCAAGCAGCAACATGATCTCGGTCTGCGGGGTCATCGGAATATCGTATGGACTCGCTATCAATTCTGCAATAGTTTCGACTCGCTATCATTCAGGAGCCAGCACCATGAAGCAACTTCCCTGCGCCCTCGCCCTCGCCATCGCCCTGCTTGCCCCGGGCCCTGCCCTGACCGATGTCGCGTCCCCCGCCGACGCCAGCAAGGTCGCCAGCTTCGACATCCTGTCCGCCGAAGTGACCCGCATCGACAGCACGCTGACGTTCCGGATGACGTCCGCCGGCAT
>JBKBRG010000166.1:0-5662 GCA_046292325.1 Tabrizicola sp. | reverse complement strand
CCACATGCAGGTCGTGGCTGACCATCAGCACCGCGGCGCCGGTCTCGCGCCGCACCTCCTCGACCAGGCGGTAGAAGGCCGCCTCGCCGGGCTGGTCCAGGCCCTGGGTCGGTTCGTCCAGCATCAGAAGCCGAGGCCGGCCCAGAAGTGCCCGCGCCAGCAGCACCCGCTGCATCTGGCCGCCCGAAAGCGCGGTCATCTGCTGCCCGCCATGGCCGGCCATTCCGACGCGGATCAGCGCCTCTTCGGCAGCGGCATCCGTCACGCGCCGCGGCAGCGACAGGAAGCGGCGCACGGTCATCGGCATGGTGCGGTCGATCGCCAGCTTCTGCGGCACATAGCCGATGCGCAACCCGGCCGCGCGCGTGATCCGGCCCTCGGCCACCGGGAGGATGCCCAGAAGCGCGCGCAGAAGCGTCGATTTGCCCGACCCGTTCGGGCCGAGGATGGTCACGATCTCGGCCTCTGCCACCGAAAGGCTGATGTCGTGCAGCACCTCGGTTGCGCCGAAGCGGACGCAGACGTGGTCGGCCGCGATCAGCGTCATGCCGCATCTCCCTGACAGGCGGGACAGAGGCCGAGCGCCTCGAGCGTCAGCCGTTCCACGCGGAAGCCCGCGCGGGCGGCCTCGGTCTCGACGGCGGCGCGGGCAGGGGCGGCGGCCGCCTCGGCGACGCTGTGGCAGGCGCGGCAGATCAGGAAGGCGGGAGCGTGGTCCTCTCCGGGATGGACGCAGGCGGTAAAGGCGTTCAGGCGCTGGATGCGGTGGGCAAGGCCCTGATCGACCAGGAAATCCAGCGCGCGATAGGCGACGGGGGGCTGGTTGCCGAATCCGTCCTGCGCCAGCCGCGCCAGCACGTCATAGGCGCCAAGCGCGCGGTGATCCTCGAGCAGGATCTCCAGCACCCGGCGGCGCACCGGGGTCAGCCGGGCGCCGCTGGCCTCGACCAGCGCCTCGGCCCGGGCCAGCGCGTCGCGGGCACACAGCGCATGATCATGCGCGGCGAAGGCCAGGTCGGGAGAAGTGCAGCCGGGGCAATCGGAAAAATCGTGCATGGCGGGCGGTCCGGGCGAACGTCGGGGTTGACGTGTTATGATATTACATACATAGAGCGTATCGGAATGGAAAGGCCCGACCCATGCGTTATATCATCACTCTCCTCCTGACCGCCATCCCCGCCGCGTCGCTGGCCGAAGCGCCCCGCGTCGTGACCGACATCCCGCCGGTGCACTCTTTGGTGGCGCAGGTGATGGGCGAACTCGGGCAGCCGGAGTTGCTTCTGGCGCGTGGCGCGGACGAGCACGATTTCCAGCTGAAACCCAGTCAGGCGCGCGCGGTGGCCGAGGCCGGGCTGGTCGTCTGGATCGGGCCGGAGCTGACGCCCTGGCTGGACAGCGCGCTCGCCGCGCGGCCCGAGGGCGCGGCCGCGCTTGCGCTGCTGGGCGCCGAGGGCACGCATCGGCGCGCCTATGGCGAGGCAGACGAGGCCGGAGGGAATGATCACGCCGATGACCACGCCCAGGATCACGCCGATGACCACGCCGATGGGCACGCCCACGACCAGGATCACGGCCATGACCATGGCCATGACCATGGGGCCGAGGACCCGCATGCCTGGCTCGACCCCGGAAACGCGCAGGTCTGGCTGAAGCTGATCGCGGCGGAACTCGGCCGACTGGACCCGGAGCATGCCGCGACCTATGCCGCCAATGCAACCGCGGCTGCGGCAGTGATCGCGGCGCTGGACGCCGGGATCGCAGGCCTGCTGGCCCCGGTGAAGGATCGGCCGATCCTGACCTATCACGACGCATATGGCTATTTCGCCGACCACTACGGCCTGACGGTGATCGGCAGCCTTGCCGAGGGCGACGCGGCCACTCCGGGCGCGGCACGGCTGACCGCGCTGCGCGCGGCGGTCGCGGACGGGGCCTGCCTGTTCCCGGAAGTGCAGCACGACCCCAGGCTGATCCTCCAGCTGGCCGAGGACACGGGGGCGAAGATCGGCGGGGCGCTGGACCCGGTTGGATCCGCGCTGGAGCCGGGGCCGGGGGCCTATGCCGCGCTGTTGCGGGGGCTGGCTGCGACCATCGCGGATTGCGCGGGCGGCTGAGCGCGGGCAGCGATCCGGGCCTGGCGCCTGCGGCTGCGGGCGGATGCCTCCGGCGGGAGTATTTGGGAAAAGAGCAAGGGCAGGTGCCGGGTCAGCCCGTCGCAAGCGCGAGCAGGCGGTTGCAGTCGATGTGGCGGGCGAGGTGGTCGGCGAGAGCGTCGAGCGTCTCGTCCACCGTCCGGTCGTAGCTGGCCGTCCCCGGCGTCGCGCCGAGACCGGCCAGGAAGGCGCGGCGGAAGGCGTCTTCGGTGAACATGCCGTGCAGGTAGCTTCCCATCACCCGGCCATCGGCGCGGATCGCGCCTTCGGGCTGGCCGGCGACGGTGAACAGCGGACGGGCGCGGTCGGGGCCCTCGGTCCGGCCGAGGTGGATCTCGTATCCCCGGACCCGGGTGTTCGAGGCGGGGTGCAGCGCCTCGGTTTCGGTCACGCGCTTGTCGGGGGTCATGGTGGTGGTCAGGTCCAGAAGGCCGAGCCCCGGGGTGCTGCCCGGCCTGCCCTCGATGCCCGCAGGGTCGGCGATCTCGCGGCCGAGCATCTGGTAGCCGCCGCAGAGACCGAGGACCCTTGCGCCGCGCCGCAGGGCGGCGGCGAGGTCGATGTCCCAGCCCTGCGCGCGGAAATGGGCGAGGTCGGCGATGGTGGCCTTCGATCCGGGCAGGATGATGAGATCGGCTTCGACCGGCAGGGGCTGGCCGGGGCTGATGATCCTCAGCGTGACGCCGGGCTCCTGCGCCAAGGGGTCGAGGTCGTCGAAATTGGCGATGCGGTTCAGGTGCGGGACGGCGATCAGGAAATCTCCGCTTCCCCTTGTGCCGCCCAGGTCGGCGGCGTCTTCGGCGGGCAGTCTGTGGGCATGGGCGAACCAGGGGACGACGCCGAGGCCGGGCCAGCCGGTGCGCTGTTCGATCAGGCGGTAGCCGTCGTCGAACAGGCGGGGGTCGCCGCGGAACTTGTTGATGAGGAAGCCCCGGATCATCGCCGCGTCTTGCGGGTCGAGGACGGCCTGGGTGCCCACGAGTTGCGCGATGACACCGCCGCGGTCGATGTCGCCGGTCAGGATCACGGGGGTCCCGGTGGCGATGGCGAAGCCCATGTTGGCGATGTCGCCCGCGCGCAGGTTCACCTCGGCGGGGCTGCCTGCGCCTTCGACGATCACCAGATCGGCCTCGGCTTGCAGGCGATGGAAACTGTCGAGGACCGGAGCCATCAGATGCGGCTTCAGCGCGGCATAGTCGCGGGCCTTGACCGTGGTCAGGCGCTTGCCCTGCACCACGACCTGCGCACCGGTTTCCGATTCGGGCTTGAGGAGCACGGGGTTCATGTCGACATGCGGCGCGACCCCGCAGGCGCGGGCTTGCAGGGCCTGGGCACGGCCGATCTCGCCGCCCATGGCGACGGCGGCATTGTTCGACATGTTCTGCGGCTTGAACGGGCGGACGGTCAGGCCCTGGCGCGTGAAGTGGCGGCAGAGACCCGCCACCAGCAGCGACTTGCCGACGTTCGAGCCTGCGCCCTGGATCATGATCCTCATGGTCGGCGCGCCATGAGCCAGAGGAAGAACACCCCGCCGACAAGGCCGGTGACGACGCCGATCGGCATGTCCTCGGGTGCCATGACCACGCGGGCGACGGTGTCGGCGGCGACGAGGAAGATTGCCCCGGCCAGCGCCGAAAGGGGCAGGACGCGGGCATTGTCCCCGCCGACGGCAAGGCGGACGAGATGGGGCATCATCAGGCCGACAAAGCCGATCAGACCGGAAAAGGCAACCATCACGCCGGTGATGAGGGCGCCAGCGACGAAGACGGTCAGGCGGAAGCGGGCAACGGGGATGCCAAGCGAGGCGGCGGTTTCGTCCCCGAGGCTCATCGCATTCAGCGCGCCGCCCCGGCTCCAGAGCCAGAGGCCCGCCGGGACGAGGACCGCCAGGGGATAGATCAGGTGCGACCATTGGGCGAGGCCGAGGCCGCCGAGCATCCAGAACACGACCGTATGGGTGGCCTTGGGATCGCCGAGGAAGATCAGGACATTGGCCCCTGCCATGATGATGAAGCTGACCGCGACACCGGCAAGCACCAGACGGTCGGCGCTGGTCGCCCCCGTCACCCGCGCCACGGCAAGGACAAGGACCGTTGCGGCCAGCGCACCGCCGAAGGCCATGAGCGGGACGGTCAGAAGGCCGAGGAAGAGCCCGGTGTGCAGAAGCGCGGCGATCGCCCCGAAGGCCCCGCCCGAGGAGATGCCGAGGAGATGCGGATCGGCCAGGGGGTTGCGGGTCACGGATTGCAGGGCGGCCCCCGTGATGCCCAGCCCCGCACCGACCAGGGCGGCGAGGAGGGCGCGGGGAAAGCGGATGTCCCAGACGATGGCCTCGCGTCCTGCGGTCCAGTCGGGGGGGACGAGGCCGGGGACGATGTGGTTCGCCAGGACACCCCAGACGGTGGAAAGGGGCACGGCGACCGCCCCGACCGACACGGCAAGAAGGACGGCGATCAGCAGGACCCCTCCGCCGCCGAGCACCATCGCCGCCCGGCGCGTGAGGCGCAGGCCGGTCGCGGCAGGCGTGGCGAGCGGGGTTCCGGTCATGTCAGACCACGCGCGAGATCGCATCGCAGGCCGAAGGCCCGTGGGATGCCGGCTTCCTGCTGATCCGGTCCGATGTCTTCGAAGAAATCGGCACACCGGCATTCGGGCCCGGCCTTGGCGTCTGGATGCATCACTTCCCCCAGAAGCCCGCCACCAGCTTTTCCACCGCGCGGATGTTGCGGGGGCCGGGCGTGGCCTCGACGTATTCCAGCACCACATAGCGGTCGTTCCGCACCGCGTCGATGTCCGCAAAGGCCGGATTGCCTTCGAGGAAGGCGATCTTCTGCTCGGCCGTCACATCACCGTAGTTGACGATGACGATGACCTCGGGGTCGCGCTCCACCACCGGCTCCCAGGCGACGGTGGCCCAGCTCTTGTCGAGGTCGTCCATGATGTTCCGGCCGCCGGCGGCTTCGATCAGCGCGGTGGGCATGGCATAGGCCCCGGCGGTGAAGGGCGTTTCCTCGCCCGAATCGTAGACGAAGACGCGCAGGGGACGGCTGCGGTCGATGCCGGCGGTGATCTCGGCGATCCTGGCCTTGTAGCCATCGACCAGCGCCGCGGCCCGGTCCTCGACCCCGAAGATCCTGCCGAGGTTCAGGATGTCGGCATACATGTCCTGCATCGAGGATTTCGCCTTCGGCCCGACGTGGATGCAGCTTTCGGTCAGCTCGTAAGTCTTGATGCCCAGGGGTTCCAGCGTTTCCGGCGTGACCTCGCCGCCGACCTTCATCCCGTAGTTCCAGCCGGCGAAGAAGAAGTCGGGCTCGGCCCCGGCCAGCACCTCGCGCGTGGGGTATTGCGCCGAAAGCTCGGGCAGTTCGGCGATCCCTGCGCGCAGCTCCTCTTCCAGCGTCTTCCAGCCCGAGACGCCGGTGTAGCCGACCATCCGGTCGCGCAGGCCAAGCGCCAGCATCATCTCGAGCAGGTTCACGTCGTTGGCGATGGCGCGGGCGGGCGGCGCG
>JBKBRG010000165.1:0-5687 GCA_046292325.1 Tabrizicola sp. | reverse complement strand
GCGGGCGCCGTCCGGTCGCTGGAGGACGCGCGCGCGGCGGCCGGGCGGCTGGCGCTGCGGTTTCCGGCGGCGATCGTCACCGCGGGCAGTCTGGGGCTGGCCGCGGCCGGACGGGACGCGGACTTTGCGCTGCCGGCCGAGAAGGTGCGGGCGGTTTCGAGCCACGGGGCGGGCGACGCCTTCATCGGCACGCTTGCCGCCGGGCTGGTGCGCGGGCTCGATCTGCGCGCGGCGGCGGGGGCGGCCTCGCTGGCCGCCGCGCGGCATGTCAGCGGCCAGGTGCCGGGCTGAGCGACGGGCTCAGGGGCCGGGCACGATGAAATCCGGCACCAGCCCGGAGGCGGCGATGAAGGGCGCGGTGTCGCGGCCGGCAAACAGGCCGTGATCGGTGACGAGCACGCTGCGGCAGCCTGCCGCCGCGCCGCCCAGCACATCGGTGTGCAGCGTGTCGCCCACCATGGCCAGCCGGTCCGGTGCAAGGCCGGTGCGGCGGATGCCTTCGGCGAAGGCCTCGGGGAAGGGTTTGCCGAACCAGTGCACCTCCAACCCCGGCAGGGCATCCAGAAGATCGTGGCCGAAAAGCCCCGGCTCCAGCGTCAGCCCGCCTTCGCGTGGGGCGACGAGGTCGGGGTTGGCGATGACGATCGGGCGCGGGCGGCGGTCGAGCGCGCGGGTCAGGCGGCGGTGCAGCGCGGGCGTCCAGCGGGCGGTGGAGAGGAACAGGACGGCATCGGCGCGCTCGAAGGCCGCCGGATCGGCCAGCGCGTCGACCAGGCGCGCGGGGATGTCGGCGAAGCTGTCGCCCTCGGCCGCGATGGCGGCCCAGGTGGCGCCGGGGGCGATCGCCTCCAGCCGCGCCACGGCGACATCGCGCGAGGCCACGACCTCATCGGCGGTGAAATCGAAGCCGAGGCGGTGATACTTGGCCAGGAGCTGGTCGCGCGTGTAGCTGGCGGCGTTGGTCAGCACCGCCAGCCGCCTTCCGCGCCGGCGCAGGGCCGCCATCCGCGCCACCGCGCCGGGAATCGCGGTTTCGCCGACGTTCAGGACGCCGAAGGCATCGAGGAGAAAACCGTCCACCTGGTCCGCAACCTCTTGCAGCGAGGGGAGATGCAGCGACCGGGCGGGACAGCGGGCGGCGGGCAGGCGGGGGCGGATCGCCTCATACCGCGCGAAGGCCGAGGGCGCGTCCGAGAGCATGTCCCCCGGCCCGGCATCAAGCGAGACCTCAGACACTCGTGAACCCGCCTTCCACCATCAGAAGCGCGCCGTTGACCATGGCCGAGGCGTCCGAGGCAAGGTAGAGCGCGGCATCGGCCACCTCCACCGGCTCGGCGAAGCGGCGGGCGGGGGTGGCATTGCGGAAGGGGGCGCCCTTTTCCGGCTTGCCCCAGACCTGCCGGCCCATGGGCGTCATCACCACGGTCGGGCAGATCGCGTTGACCTGCACGTTGAACCGCGCCCATTCGGCGCAGAGCGACTTGGTCAGCGCGTTCAGCCCACCCTTCGAGGCCGCATAGGCCGCGTGATCGTCCAGCGCGATCACCCCGGTCTGGGACGAGATGTTGATGACCTTCCCCCAGCGCTGCGCGATCATCGCCGGTGCCAGCGTCCGCGCGGTCAGGAAGGGCGCGCGCAGGTTCACGGCCATCGTCCGGTCCCAGGCCTCGGTCGCGAGCGCGAGCGCCGGGGCGACATGGGCGATCCCGGCCGAGTTCACCAGGATGTCGATGGTGCCCCATTCGGACAGCGCCCGTTCGCAGGCTTCGACGGGTTCGGTCGGGCTTGCCATCTCGGCCGTCAGGGTCAGGCAGCGCCGGCCCTGGGCGCGGACGGCCTCGGCGGTGGCGGACAGATCGGCCGGGTCGCGGCCCAGCGCCACGATGTCGGCACCGGCCTCGGCGAAGACACGCGCGATCTCGGCCCCGATGCCCTTCGAGGCCCCGGTGATCAGCGCCTTGCGCCCCTTCAGCGAAAAGCGGTCCTGCCAGGACATGCGCCTACTCCAGGTTGGTATGGCGGGCGCGCATCGCCTCGGGCGTCACGCCGAGATGGTCGCGAAGCGCAAGGACCAGCAGCTCGAAGGCCAGATACTGCGCGCCTTCGAAGAGCGAGCCCATCGGCAGCACCGAGGTCGCCGCCGCGCCCTGGTCGTTCGCCATGGTCTGCGCCGGGATCAGGAACACCCGGTCGGCGGCGCGGGGGGCGGGGCCCTGGGCCTGCGCGGTGACGCAGGCCACCCGCGCACCCGCCTTGCGCGCGACGCCGATCAGCCCCTCGACGGTGGAAAAGCCCCCGGGCCCCGCGCTGACCACCAGCAGGTCGCCGGGGCCGACCGGCGGGCAGGACATGTCGCCCACCACATGCGCATCCAGCCCCATGTGGTATAGCCGCATGGCAAGCGCCCGGATCATCAGCCCCTCGCGCCCCACCCCGTAGCAGACGATGCGCCTGGCCCGGGCCAGTTCCGCCACCATCCCCTTCATGGCGTCCGGGTCGATGGCCGCCACGGCATCGCGGATTTCCCCCGCGGCGCGGGTGGCAAGATCGGAAAGCGTCATGTTCCCACCTTCGATTGCAGGGGCTGCGGCAGCGCCGCCAGGGCAGCCTGATCCAGAAGCCCGACCTCGTCCAGCAGGTCGAGCACGGTATAGCGGCTGCGCAGGAAGCGGGCCTTCAGGATCGTGCGGTGCAGATAGGCCGGATCGACGCCGATGTCCGCCGCCTCGACCGGGGCGCCGGCGCGCGCGAGGTGATCGGCCATGCGTGCGGCGGGCCAGAGCCTTGCGCGCAGGCGGGCCTGCAGGTCGGGCCAGATGCCGCGCAGGCGGGTCAGGCGGGCCTGCAACGCCCTTCCCTCGACATGCTTGGCGCGGGTCTCGACGATGGCGCGTTCGGCGATCTCGCCGGGGCCGAAGCGGGCGCGGATCTCGGCTTCCTTGGCGGCAAGGGTCGGCGCCTCGGCCGCCCGTCGGGCGGGGTCGAAGGCGGCGAAGTCGCGCGTCAGCAGCCAGTCGAACATCCGCAGGGACGCCATGGCGCCGACCGCGACGCAGGCGCCATGGCTGACCCGTTCGCCGCCGTGGCGCAGATCGTCCATCTCCCACAGATGCGCGATCTGGTGGTCGGCACCGGAGGCGGGGCGCGAGGATCCGTGTGCCTCCATCGCCAGACCCACCAGGGTGAGGCCGAGGAACAGCCCCTCCACCGCCGCGCGGTCGCCGGCGGCGATCCGGTCGGGCTGGGACAGCCAGCCTGCAAGGCCATCCTGCACCATGGGCCAGGCCACATCGTCGATGGGCTCGATCCCCAGAGCGTCGGCGATGATCCAGTCGCCCCCTGCCGGAACCTTGCCCGCGAGGTCGCCATAGCCCCAGCCCGTCATCTCGGGCGGGGCGGCGGCGATCACGTCGAGGTCGGCAAGCAGCACCTTCGCCGGACGGCAGGGAATGGTCTTCTTGAACCCCCTCTCCGACAGCGGCGCGCCGGCCGAGGTATAGCCGTCCATGCTGGCCGCCGTGGCCACGCACATGTAGGGGATGCCGGCGCTGAAGGCGGCATGTTTCACCACATCGTTCATCACGCCCGAGCCGACGGCAACGGGCGTCTCGCCGGGTCGCAGGGCCGCGCGGAGCGCCTCGGCCAGTTCCACCGTGGGCTTGGGGCGCGGGACCGCCGGGATGACATGGCGGCGCGTCGGGATGCCGCGTGCCGCAAAGGCAGCCTCGACCCCCCTGCCCGCCGCGCCCCAGCCGCGATCATCGGCCATCAGGACCGCGGGCCCATGGAAATGCCGGGCGTAAAGCGCGCCCGCCTCGGCCAGCACGCCGCGGCCGATCACCACCTCGGCCACCTGGGCAGACCGCGCCACGGCTGCGCGGATCAGGTCCGGCCCGATCATGCCGCCACCCCGCCCGAGGCCAGCGTCCGACCGTCGGCGGCGAAATGGTGCAGCCGGTGCGACGGCAGGTCGAGGCCGATCTCGGCGCCGTGGTCCAGCGCCGTATCGCCCTCGGCCCGGACGACCAGCATCTGACCGCCCGGCAGCCGGACGTAGAGATAGGCGTCGCCGCCCAGCGTCTCGGTCAGCGACACGGTCGCGGCAAGTTGCCCCTGCCCCGCCGGGCGCAGCACCAGATGTTCGGGCCGGATCCCCAGCTTCACCGTTCCCCCCGGCGCGGCGCCGAGCGGCCTGCCGTCCAGCATCGCCCGGCCCTCGCGCAGATCGACGGTCAGGAAGTTCATCGACGGCGCCCCGATGAAGCCCGCGACGAATTCGGAGGCCGGGCGATGGTAAAGGTCCATCGGTGCGCCGACCTGTTCGATGCGGCCAGCGTTCAGCACCACGATCTTGTCGGCCATGGTCATCGCCTCGACCTGGTCGTGGGTCACATAGATCATCGTGGCCTTGAGGTCACGGTGCAGCGCCTCGAGTTCCACACGCATCTGGACACGAAGTTTGGCATCGAGGTTCGACAGAGGCTCGTCGAAAAGGAACACCTTCGGCTCCTTCACGATGGCGCGCCCGATGGCGACGCGCTGGCGCTGGCCACCCGAAAGCTGCCCGGGCTTGCGGTCGAGATAGGGTTCCAGTTGCAGGATCCGCGCGGCCTCGGCGATCCGCCGCTCGCGGTCGGCTTCGGGGAAGTTGTTGACCTTCATCCCGAAATCCATGTTCTCGCGCACCGTCATGTGGGGATAAAGCGCATAGGACTGGAACACCATGGCCACGTCGCGGTCAGAGGGCGCGGCGCGGGTCACGTCGCGGTCGCCGATGAGGATCCTGCCAGCGCTGATCTCTTCCAGTCCCGCGATGGACCGCAGCAGCGTGGACTTGCCGCAGCCCGAAGGCCCGACGAAGACCGCGAATTCGCCATCCGCGATGGTCAGCGACACATCGTGCAAGGCCTGCACGCCGCCGTAGAACTTGTTCACGCCTTCAAGCCTGACCTCGGCCATGGCGACCCCTTCCCCTGCGCCGATCCGCCGGCGCCGACCCCAAGATTCCGGTTGACTCGCTCCGGTTTCGATACATTTATATGTCCAGCGTTACAAATGGAAGTCAACTCTGCAACGCTGAACCCTGAGGGAGGAAACCATGAAACTCAAGTCGCATGTCAGCGCCCTTGCGCTGGCGTCCGCGTCGCTTGCCGGCCTTGCCGGCGCGGCGCAGGCCTGGTCGCTGGAAGAGGCCGCCAAGCCCTATGCCGGGACCGAGCTGGAGGTCCTGTTCCTGGACCGTCCGGGCTACAACGCCGCGATCAAGATGCTGCCGGAATTCGAGGCGGCCACGGGCATCAAGGTCAACTACACCACCGTCCCTTACGAGAACGCCCTGGGCGAACAGGTGCGCGACTTCGTGGCCGGGGGCGATCTCGACATCGCGCTGATCGACCTGGTCTGGATCGGCAACTTCGCCGAGAACGGCTGGCTGGTCCCCTCCGAGACCTTCATCAACAACCCGGAGCTGGCCGATCCCGAACTCGACATGGCCGACTTCTTCCCGCTGGTGCTGAACGCCTTCGGGTCCTGGAACGGGGTGAATTACGGCCTGCCCTTCGACAACTATTCGGGCCTTCTGTTCTGGAACCGCTGCATGCTGGAGGCCGCGGGCTTCGACAAGCCGCCGGCCACCTGGCAGGAGATGATGGACACCTATGGCCCGGCGCTGACCAAGGACGGCAAGT
>JBKBRG010000164.1:0-5689 GCA_046292325.1 Tabrizicola sp. | reverse complement strand
CTTGGCCTCGGCCGCGGCGCGTTTCCTGGCTTCACGCGCTGCCTTTGCCTCGGCCCGGCGCTCTTTCCAGGTCTTGCGCTTCGGCGGCGCGTCCGCCGCAGCCACGGCGGCATCGGTCGCAGCGGCGCCGGCTGCCGTGGCGTCCGACGCGACCTCGCCCGAGGCGCCCGCGGCAGACGCCGGAGCGCCCGCTTGCGCCGCATCCGGGGCAGCGCCCGCCGGTTTCCCGGCATCGACCGCCGCAAGCGCGGCAGAGGCGATGGCAGCGGCCTCGGCCGGCTTGGCATCGCCCGGCTTCGCATCTGCGGCCGGCGGCGCGACCGTGGCGGGTGCCGGCGCCTCTGCGGCCTTGATCTCTTCCTTGCGCAGCGCGACCACCCGGATCTCGGTCGGCTGGCCGGCCAGGATTCCCAGCGCCTCGGCCGCGTCGGACGACAGTTGCAGACGCGGACCGGGATTTTCCCGCTCGCGCCGGAACAGCGCCCCGGTCACCGACTGCCCGGTCGCCTGGTTGACGATCAGGGCCCGTTCCGGGTTGGTCACCTCGGGCGCGGCGACCCAGATGCCGCCCAGCGAGGGCCGGCCATCCCACAACGCCTTGTCGGTCGTCTCGAAGACTTCGGGCGCCTCCACGTCCCGGGTCCCACCCTTCTTTCCGGCCGGGGCCGCGGCGAAGGTCGCCCCACCCCCGCCGCCCGCGTCTCCTCCGCCTTCGACGCAGCCCGTCAGCAGACCCGCTGCCGCCAGCCCGATGATCGTGAACCGAAGCCCCGCACTTGCCATCTTCCGCCCTCAACTGCGCGCGGTCTGCGCGCCGCGCTTTCCCGATGAAGTTTCCCCGTGTCCGGACGCTTTCGCCCGAGGCTTGTGCCGCCGCTTTTCCACAGGGTCCGCCTGCAATTTGTGGTCAGCATACTGCCTTGCGCAAGCGGTGGGAAGGGCGCAGGCGGTCCCCTGCCCTCACGATCAGCGGAATTCGCCGCCCGACCGGGCGAGCGACGGCCTTTCAGAATCGAGACGGGCCGGATATGCCGGCGCAACGGCCCGCCCCAGCTGCGGGGCGCATGGAAGTGTGGCCGAGTGGTTTAAGGCTCTGGTCTTGAAAACCAGCGTGGGGGAAACCCCACCGTGGGTTCGAATCCCACCGCTTCCGCCACTTGCAGCGCCGGGGTGCGCCGGCATGGCCGGACGGTCCCGCGCCCAGGCAGCTTGAGTTTGACAGACGACCCACATACACCTTGGGAACCAAGGAAGGACCGCCCCATGCGCATTCACCAGGATCTCGCCGACACGATCGGGAACACGCCGCTGCTGAAGCTGAAGAAGGCCTCGGAGCTGACGGGCTGCACCATCCTCGGCAAGGCCGAGTTCATGAACCCCGGCCAGTCGGTCAAGGACCGGGCGGCGCTCTACATCATCCGGGACGCGGTGGCGAAGGGTCTGCTCAAGCCCGGCGGCACCATCGTCGAGGGGACGGCGGGCAATACCGGGATCGGGCTGGCGCTGGTCGGGGCCTCGATGGGGTTCCGCACCGTGATCGTCATCCCCGAGACCCAGAGCCAGGAAAAGAAGGACATGCTGCGGCTGGCCGGCGCCGAGCTGGTGCAGGTCCCGGCCGCGCCCTATCGCAACCCGAACAACTATGTCCGCTACTCCGGCCGTCTGGCCGAGGCGCTGGCCAAGACCGAGCCGAACGGCGCGATCTGGGCCAACCAGTTCGACAACGTGGCCAACCGCCAGGCACATATCGAGACCACGGGGCCGGAGATCTGGGAACAGACCGGCGGCAAGGTGGACGGCTTCATCTGCGCCGTGGGGTCGGGCGGAACGCTGGCGGGCGTCGGAATGGCGCTGCAACCGAAGGGCGTCAAGATCGGCCTCGCCGACCCCGAAGGCGCGGCGCTGCACAGCTATTACACCACCGGCAAGCTGGAGGCCCCCGGCTCGTCCATCACCGAAGGCATCGGCCAGGGCCGGATCACCGCGAACCTCGAAGGCTTCAGGCCGGATTTCAGCTACCGCATCCCCGATGCCGAGGCGCTGCCGATCATCTTCGACCTCCTGATCGAGGAAGGGCTCTGCATGGGCGGCTCTACCGGCATCAACATCGCCGGCGCCATCCGCATGGCGCGCGAGATGGGGCCCGGCAAGACCATCGTCACCATCCTGTGCGACTATGGCAGCCGCTATCAGTCGAAGATCTACAACCCGACCTTCCTGAAGGAAAAGGGCCTGCCGGTTCCGGGCTGGCTTGACCGGCCGGCCCGCGCGATCCCCACGGTCTACGAGGACGCATGAGGCGGCTTCTTCTCTGGCTGGTCCTGGGGCTGGGGCTGACGCTCGCGGCTTCGCCCCTTCCGGCGCAGGATCAGGCGGGGACGGCGCCGGAGGTCGAGGCGCCGGCCGCCGACGGAACCGAGCTTGACTATGCGCTTTGGGAGCGGATGGCCGAGCGGGCCGAGACCGAGATCGAGGACCGCAACACCTCGTCCGAGCGGCTGGAGGAGATCCGCGGCCAGCTGGCCAAGTGGCGCGCGGCGCTGCTGAACGCACAAAGCGCCAACTCGGCGCGCATCGCCACCCTGCGCCAGCAGATCGACGCGCTGGGGCCCGCCCCGACCGACGGCGCCCCGGAGGCGGAAGAGATCTCGGCCCGCCGGCAGGAACTGGCCAGCCAGCTGGTCAAGGCCCAGGCCCCCGGCATCGCCGCCGAGGAAGCCTATCGCCGCGCCGACGGCCTGATCGACGAGATCGACCGCACCCTGCGCGAGCGCCAGGCCGACCGGCTGCTGCAACTCTGGCCCTCGCCGCTGAACCCCGGCAACTGGCCGGAGGCCGCCATCGGTCTGGCCGACACGGTGCAGCGGCTGTGGGACGAGGTTTCGGAGGCCTGGAACCGGCCGGCGGCGCGGAACGCGCTGTTCGACAACCTGCCGCTGATCCTGGTGCTGATCGTCGTCGCGCTGGCACTGGTGATCTACGTCCGGCGCTGGATCGAGAGGTTCGCCGAGCGGTTGCAGGTCGGCGCCTCGGTCCGGGGGCGGCATTTCTGGTCGCTGATCGCCTCGCTGGGCGGGATCGTCCTGCCGAGCCTGGGCGTGGTGGCGCTGTCCTGGGCGCTTCTGGCCAGCGGCATGCTGGGCGAGGTCGGCACGATGATCGCGGTCGTCCTGCCCTTCGCCGGGCTGATCGTCTTCACCTTCGCCTGGCTTGGCGCGCGGGTGTTTCCCCGGGTTCAGGACGATGACCCGGTCCTGCCGCTGCCACCCGAGCGGCGGGCCGAGGGGCGCTTCCTGTCGGTGCTGATGGGTCTGGTGATGGCCGCCAACCTGCTGCGCGCCGCCGCGATGGACGCGCAGGCCTATTCGGATGCGACCACGGCGGTGATGTCCTTCCCGATCCTCTTGACCGGAGGGCTGGTCCTGATCCGTCTCGGCCGCACCCTGCGCGGCATCGCCGAGGCGGATGCGAAGGGCGGCAGCTACGGGCTGCGGCTGATCCTGCTTCTGGCGCGGGGGCTGACGGTGGTGGGTATCGCCGGGCCGGTGCTGGCCGGCTTCGGCTATGTCCAGGCCGCCGACGCGATGATCTATCCGGCGATGCTGTCCTTTGCGCTGATCGCCATCCTGTTCATCCTGCAACGCCTGATCGGCGACGGCTGGGCGCTGATCACCCGGTCGGACCAGTCGGCGCGTGACGGCCTCGTGCCGGTGCTGGCGGGATTTGCGCTTTCGATCGCCTCGCTGCCGCTGCTGGCGCTGATCTGGGGCGCGCGCGGCTCGGACCTGACCGAGCTCTGGGCCCGGTTCACCGAGGGCTTCCAGCTGGGCGGCACGCGGATCTCTCCGTCGAACTTCCTGGTCTTCGCCACCGTCTTCCTGATCGGCTACATGCTGACGCGCCTCTTCCAGGGCGCGCTGCGCACCTCGATCCTGCCCAAGACGCGGATGGAGCCGGGCGGGCAGAACGCGCTGGTCGCGGGCGTCGGCTATGTCGGGATCTTTCTCGCGGCGCTGATCGCGATCAACGCCGCGGGCCTCGATCTGTCCGGCCTGGCCATCGTCGCCGGGGCCCTGTCGGTCGGCATCGGTTTCGGCCTGCAGAACATCGTCTCGAACTTCATCTCGGGCCTCATCCTGCTGGTCGAACGCCCGGTCAGCGAGGGCGACTGGATCGAGGTGGGCGGCGTGCAGGGCAAGGTGCGGGCGATCTCGGTCCGCTCGACCCGGATCGAGACCTTCGACCGCAACGACGTGATCGTGCCGAACGCCGACCTGATCACCGGCCGGGTGACGAACTGGACCCGCTTCAACCTGTCGGGGCGGCTCATCGTGCCCGTGGGCGTCGCCTTCGGGTCCGATACCCGGAAGGTCGAACGCGTGCTTCTCGAAATCGCCGAAGCGCAGCCGCTGGCGGTGCTGAACCCGCCGCCACAGGTGTTCCTGATGGGGTTCGGCGCCGATGCGATCCTGTTCGAACTGCGGCTGATCCTGCGCGACGTGAACTTTTCGCTGTCCGTGCGCAGCGACATCAATCACCAGATCCTCGAACGATTCGCGGCCGAAGGCATCGAGATTCCCTTCGCGCAGTCCGATGTCTCGCTACGCAACGTCGAAGAGATCGCCCGCGCGCTGGCAATCGTGCAGCGTCAACCGATCGCCGACACCGCTGCAGGGAAGACCCCGGCCACGGCCGCCGACACCGTCGCCGCGCCGTTGCCTGCGGATGACGAGATAGGACAGGCCGGATGATGACCGAACTACTTTTCCGCGACGACGCCTATCTGACCGCCGCCGACTGCCGGATCATCGGCCATACGCCCGAAGGCGGGCTGATCGTCGATCGGTCGGTCTTCTATGCCACAGGCGGCGGCCAGCCCGGCGACAGCGGGGTCCTCGACTGGGCCGGGACCCGCATGCCGATCGCCACCGCGCTGAAGGTCGAGGGCGGCATTGCGCTGATCCCGGCCGAGCCCATGCCGATGCCCCCGGTCGGCGCCCCTGCCCGCCAGCAGATCGACTGGGGCCGCCGGCACCGGCACATGCGGGTGCATACCGCCCTGCATCTGCTGTCGGTGGTGATCCCGCTGCCGGTCACCGGTGGCCAGATCGCGGCCGACAAGGGTCGGCTCGACTTCGACATGCCGGACCCGCCCGGCGATGTGGCCGCGCTTGAGGAGGAGCTGAACAGCCTGATTGCGCGCGATCTGACCGTCACCGACCAGTGGATCACCGATGAGGAACTGCTGGCCAACCCCGGACTGGTCAAGACCATGTCGGTCCGCCCTCCCCTGGGCCAGGGCCGTGTTCGGCTGGTGCGCATCGCTGACGGAGCAGCGCAGATCGACCTCCAGCCCTGCGGTGGCACCCATGTCCGCCGCACGGGCGAGATCGGCCGGGTCGCCATCGGCAGGATCGAGAACAAGGGCCGTCAGAACCGCCGCGTGTCGGTCCATCTCGCCTGAGCCAGCCATCCGCGGCCGCGCGGACACCGGCGCGGCGGCCTTTCCGCCGGAAAACCGTTTCGCCGCCAGATAGCCCCTTGAAGAGCCGGCCAGACCCGGAGTATCAGCGCCGGACGGACAGTTGGCCGAGTGGTCGAAGGCGCACGCCTGGAAAGTGTGTAGGCGGGGAACCGTCTCGAGGGTTCGAATCCCTCACTGTCCGCCATTATCATTGAAATGATTGGC
>JBKBRG010000163.1:0-5707 GCA_046292325.1 Tabrizicola sp. | reverse complement strand
GAACCCCGTCCGCCAGCAGGAGATGGAGGCGATCCGCGCCGCCAACTTCCTGATGAACCACGACCCGAACGGCGGCGAATGGATCCGCTTCGCCAAGGTGCTGGAAGCCGTCGAGGGCGGCCTCAGCTTTGCCGAAGCCTCTGCTGCCGCCAGCCAGGCCGCCGGCGGGCGCCGCGGCGGGCGTCGCGGCCGGGCCTGAACGGGAAGGGCTGCCCTGCGACGGCACGGGCAGCCTTCGCTCTTCATCTGTCCGCAAATATCCCCGCCGGAGGCACGCCCGGCCGGCCCTGTGGTCCCGAGGCAAGGCCTTGCGGCAAGGGGCCTTGCGCGGCGCGCGCACCTTCCGGTCGCCGCCGCGTCCGGTCCCGCCCTTCACCTTTGCGGCACCACGCCTCTGTCCCGGTTGCGCCGGTCAGGCCGCCTTGGCACCGTTGTCCCATGCCCGGCCGCCTCCTCCTCGCCCTCACTCTGCTTGTCGCGCCCGCCGCCCAGGCGCAGGGCCTGACCTTGCCCTTCGATGCAACCGGCAGGGCGGCGCTGGAGACCGGCCTCGACATGGCCGCGGCGGCACTGGCCAACTCGCTCGTCCTGTCGCGCGACGCCGCCTGGGCCGCCGGCACCCGTCCCATGCCACCCCGGATCCGGCAGGCGCTCCTCGCCTGGTATCCGGCCGATCTGCTGGACAGCATCGAATACCGCGTCGGCATCTCTGGCGACGCGACATTGCAATCCCTCGCCATCCGCTATGGCAAGGCCGATGCCGTCACCCTGATCGACACCATCGTCTTCGCCGAGGCCCGCGCGGCCGAGACCGACCTCGCTCTGTGGGCGCATGAGGTGAAGCATGTCGAGCAGATCCGCCGCTGGGGTCTGGTCGGCTTTGCGCAACGGTATGTCCGCGACCATCGCGCGGTCGAGGCCGAGGCCTATGCGATCGGCGAGACCGTCAGGGCAGTCCATGGCGGCGGCTGATCGACCGGCTGCAGCGCTCATTCCTCCGGCGGGGGCGACAGCCGGGTGAAGGGAAACTCGACCTCGCCGAAGCGTCCCATCGGCACACGGGTGGCCATGGTTCCGGCGTCGCAGCGGTAGGCGACGACCCCTTCGCTGCCGGCATCTCCCGGCCCGGTCAGCGCGACCGAGGCACTGATGCCGGGACCGCTCACATCGGCCTGGGCCGCGGTGGCCGCGGTTCCGTCCGAACAGCCGGCCAGCCGCCCCGGCGCCGGAACCGACCAGCGCCCGGTGGACCGGCCAGCCGTGCCCCGGACATCCACGGTCGTGGTGCCGTGCCGGTCGGTTTCCGCGAACTGGATGTCGATCGGCACGTTCGAGGTGACGAAGGTGCCGTCCTCGTCGATCTGCACATAGATCGGTCCCATGGCATTGCGCGACAAGGGCGCACCGGCACGGCGCAACATGTCGAGCAGAGGCCGCGTGTCACCCTGCCAGCTGCCCACCAGGCAGCGGTCGATCTCGGTCGACCCCTGGCAGGGCTCGCAGGCCGCCGTGCGCCGCACCCGCAGCGTCACCTCGCGTGGCGCGTCGCCCGTCTCCATGGCCACGAACCGCAGCTCGTTCTCGCCACCGTCACGCGAGTCGACCTCGGGGCGCCAGCCCTCCCGCCAGTCGTATTCCGAAGTCAGCCGGCTTGACAGGTTCGCAGCGCTCGGCCGGTTCTCCCAGCGGCCGCAGTCATACCAGGCCGTGCCGGGGATCAGCGCGAAGGGCTCGAAGGTCAACCGCTGGCTGCCGCTTTCGGTGACCTGCACCGATTCCACCGGGAACCGGCCCTCCAGCCCGAGGGGCTGGTCGTGCGGGTGCAGGATCGCCTCGTCGGCAAAGGCTTCGGCGAAGTCCAGCCATTCGGCTTCGGACATCGCCTCCCGCATCGCAGCGCGCTGGCCCCCGGCGCCGCCCTCGCCCGACATCCCGGCCAGGAACGGCATCAGCGCGGCGATGCCGCGATGCTGGATCAGCCAGTAGAAGAATATCACCGCCTCGTAGCGCATCTCGTAGAGCGGCCGCCGCTCTGCGACGGCCGCATTGAAGGCGCCACCCCAATCCGCCGTGCCGCGACTGTCGGCGATCGCATGGGCCGCAAAGGCCTCGGCGGACCCCTCGATCCACCAGTCGGCGGCGGATCCGGCGGCGGCCATCTGGTCGGGGCTCAGCGTCGCATACTGCACGCAATGGAAGATCTCGTGCGCAATCGTGGTGGGGAAATCGGCCGTGACCCCGCCCGGTCCCCAGAGGAACAGCGTCATCCGGCACTCGCTGGCCGCGCGGTCCAGCGGATCCCAGGCCTGCGCCAGGACCGGGCGTTCCTCTGGCGAATGCCGCGCCTCGGGCTCGAACTGGTCGGCGAGAAGCAGGATCGTGACATCCCCGATCCGATAGGTTCCCAGCGCGGCCAGACCGGCCGTGGCCTCGCGCGCCGCCGCCTCGACGGCGGCCACGGTGTCCGGACGAAAGGCCCAGTCGGCGTTCAGATCGGCAATGGCCCGCAGGCTGCGCTCTCCGCCCGGCGTGGGAAAGCTGAAGCGGAACAGCTCGGCACAGGTCAGATCATCGACCCCGGCCACCTGGAACGAGGCGATGTAGCCCTCGGTCATGCAATCGGCCAGCTGCGCCTCGGCAGGCGCGGCAAGCAGGAACATGGCGAACGATACTGCCCGGAAACGCATCCGCCCCACCGCTGGCATGTGGCACAACCCTAACATGTCTCCGCCCGTTCGACATCCGGTTTGTTCCGTTCCGCCAGTCCCCAGGGTCAGGGTTCCTCGGCGGGGCGCGCTGCAGACGCTTGATGGCACAGGCCAGGGCGTCGAAGGATCTGCCCCCGTGGATTGCCCGCGGGCCGGATTACCCGGCCGCCGCCCGCAGACTCGCCGCCCGCGCCGGCGGCACCCGGTCCACCTCGACGCAGGTGAAGACATGCAGCGTATCGAGCTCGCGGTCCACCACCGCATGGTCGCTGACCCATCCCCCCATCCCCAGATAGGTCCGCAGAAGCGGCGGCAGCGCGGCCAGCGCCGCCCGGCGATCCTCGACCGGCCCGGCCAGCGCCGGATAGTCCACTACCTCGGCGGCCTTCCGTCCCGGAAGATGCGCCCCGGGCCCCACGAACTCGGCCGACAGCAGTGCCAGCCCCGCCCGGTGCCGCGTCCAGTCCGCCCCGCGGAACGAGGTGCAGCCGACCAGGAGCCCCACCTGCCCCGCATCGACGATCCGCGTCATCGCCCCCCAGGCCAGCCGCAGCACGTCGGGGTGCACTCCGCCGTCGGCCACGCAGAAGCGCCCGATCTCGGCGATGGGCTTCGCATAGCCGGACAGGGGCGCGACATCATAGAAGCGGGCGGCATAACCCTGCGCCAGCCCCGCGCCCCAGCCGAACAGCATGACCCGGAAATAGGCGAGCATCCCTTCGCCTTCCTCGACCAGCACATGCGCCGACAGCGCGTCCTGCACATCCGCTTCCCGGCCGGACAGCCGGGGAAAGGCCGCGCTGCGAAAGGCCATGACCCGCGCCATGTCGTCCCGCCCCTCGGCCAGCCGCGCGATCAATTTGCCTTTCCGGATCGGCTTCACGACTTTTCTCCCGGCCCCGGGCAGACTAGATGGATCGGACAAAGGAGACCAGCATGGACAAGATCGTCAAGACCGACGCCGAATGGCAGGCCCAGCTTTCCGAACTCGCCTACAGGGTGACGCGCAAACATGCCACCGAACGCGCCTTCACGCATGACGACTTCCCGAAGGTCCCCGGCACCTTCCGCTGCGTCTGCTGCGGCGCGCCGCTTTTCGACCAGTCGACAAAGTTCGATTCCGGCA
Source organism: Tabrizicola sp. (assembly GCA_046292325.1). GTDB lineage: Bacteria > Pseudomonadota > Alphaproteobacteria > Rhodobacterales > Rhodobacteraceae > Tabrizicola. Next base: position 1,873 of record JBKBRG010000163.1, on the reverse strand, counting down.
CCGGCTGGCCCAGCTTCTATGCGCCCCTCGACCCGGACATGGTGGGAGAGCAGGAGGACCGCAGCTGGTTCATGCGCCGGACCGAGGTGCACTGCAACCGCTGCGACGCGCATCTCGGCCATGTTTTCCCGGACGGCCCCGCGCCCACCGGCCTGCGCTACTGCATCAACGGCGTGGCATTGACCTTCGAGCCGAAGGAGTGAGCGGCCGGCCCCGGCCCTGAGCGGGGATCACTGACCCTGGCGACCGAAGATGTCGGATGCCTGCACCCGACCGAAGTTGCCAAGAAGCTGCTGGATGAAGGTCTGGCTCTTGACGTTCGACTGCGTCACCCGGCGCGACAACTCGACCACCCGGCCATCCTCCAGCCCGTAGCGGGCGATGTTCTCCACCACCCCCTTGTCCGAGAAGGTCACCGCCAGGACCTGGCGGTCCACCTCCTGCGGTTCGCGCGGGCCGACGGTCTTGTAGCGGCTTTGCACATAGAACCAGCCGACATCGTTCAGAAGGCCCGAGGTCGAGGGGCGGCCGATCTTCTGGCCGACCGTCTCGCGGGTATCCTTGCCGATCTCGATCAGCGCCAGGTCTTCCTCGGCCGGCACATAGCCATGGCTGCGATAGATCGGCGAACATGCCGCGACACTTGCCGCCACGACCAGGACCAGTCCCTGCCTGCGCGCAAGGTGGCAGGCCGCAAGGACCGACCGCGCCAACCGGAAATCTGCCATCCCTGCCCTCATGCCCATAACAACGCCGGCGCCCGACGCGGGTTCTTCAAAACCCTTGGCGTTCGGGATAACAGACTAAGTGCCCCGAGTTCAAGAATGGAACGCCGCACCCTTGATGGTCCGGCCCAGCCGGAAAGGCCCCGTGATGTCCGATCCCGCCTCTGCCGCCTCCCCCGTCCGGTTCCGCACCGGCGGCCTCAGCCCGCGCAAGCCGACCCGCTTCCGCTTTCAGCCCGAGGTCTCGGCCCGGACGGCGCTGGCAAGGGATCTCGACCTTCTGGCGCTCCATGCGCTGGAACTGGTGGGCGAGATCCGCCCCGTGGGCCGTGACGAACTGGTGCTGGAGGCGCGGCTGACCGCGCGCGCCGATCAGGCCTGCGGGGTGACGCTGGCCCCGGTTCCCGCCGTGATCGACGAACCCGTCCGCCGCCGCTATGTCGCGGGCCTGGCCATGCCCGAGGGCGACGAGGTCGAGATGCCCGAGGACGACACGACCGAGCCGATGCCCGAGGTGATCGACCTTGCCGGGATTGCGGCCGAGGCCCTGGCCCTGGCGCTGCCGCTCTATCCCCGGGCGCCGGGCGCCGCATTCGGCCAGGCGCTGCATGCCCAAGACGGCGTGACACCCCTGTCCGACGCCGATCTGAAGCCCTTCGCGGGTCTTCGGGACCTGGCTGCGAAGCTTGCGACGAAAGGCCGGACGGGGGGCGATCCGGGGCCGGAGGAGGGCTGAGCAGAAGCCCGCGCGACGCCCGCTGCGGGCCTGCGAAAAGGGGCTTGCGCCGCCCCGAAATCCGAGTATGTTCCGCGCCTCGTTCAAGCTGCGCAGCAGCATCCGCCCAGTGTTGACGAATCCGGCGGGATGGTGCTGATGCAAAACAGGAAATCCGGGGCGCATGTCCCCACTGCCTGAGGTTTAGACATGGCTGTCCCGCAGAACCGCACCACGAGATCCCGCCGCAACATGCGCCGTGCGCATGACGCCCTGGTTGCCGCGAATCCGAACGAATGCCCGAACTGCGGCGAGCTGAAACGCCCGCACCATGTGTGCAGCGCCTGCGGCCACTACGATTCGCGCGAAGTCGTCTCGATGGCCCGGGAAGTCGATCTGGACGAAGACGCGGCGTAAGCCGCGCATCGCGCCT
>JBKBRG010000162.1:0-5727 GCA_046292325.1 Tabrizicola sp. | reverse complement strand
ATGTTGGTCTGGCCCTTCAGCGCATGCAGCGCCGAATTGAGCGCCCGAAGGCCCTCTTTCCCCAGATCGAAGGTCTGCATTCTCTCAACGCTCCCAGAAATAGACGGTGGCGGGTTCGGGTTCCCAGACGCGGGCGTTCTCGATGCCCGGCAGGTTCACCAGCGCCCGGTATTCCGACCCGAAGGCCACATAGTCGTCGGTCTCGGCCATCACGGCCGGCTTGCAGGCGATCGGGTCGCGGACGACGCCGAAGCCGTTCCGGGTGCCGACGACGAAGGTGAAGAAGCCGTCGAGGTCGGTCAGGGTCGCCTCCAGCGCTGCGCCCAGGCTTTCGCCCGATTGCAGCTTGTGGCTGATGAAGGCGGCGGCGACCTCGGTGTCGTTTTCGGTCTCGAAGGTCATGCCCAGGCGCTTCAACTCGCGCCGGACGCCGTTGTGGTTCGACAGGCTGCCATTGTGCACCAGGCACTGGTCGGACCCGGTCGAGAAGGGGTGCGCGCCCATCGTCGTCACCGCGGATTCGGTCGCCATGCGGGTGTGGCCGATGCCGTGGGTGCCGCGCATCCTGGCGACCTCGAAGCGGGCGGCCACGTCCTTGGGCAGCCCGACCTCCTTGAAGATCTCGATCGAGTCGCCCGCGCTCATCACCTTCACGCCCGGACGCAGGTGCGACAGTGCGGAACGGGCCGCGTCCATCTGGTCGAGGGGGACCTCCAGCACGGCATGGGTCGACTTGATCTTCATCGTGACCGGCTGGCCGAGGGCAGCATGCAGGTCGCCGTCGAGATCCTTGAAATCCTTTTCCGGAAGGGCCGACTGGATCGTCAGCTTGCCCAGGCCGTCCCTGGAGCCGGAGTAGATCGCGATTCCCGCGCTGTCAGGGCCACGGTCGGTCATGGTGATCAGCATGTCGGTCAGCATGGCGCCCAGCTGAGGCTCCAGCTTCGGGTCCTTCAGGAAAAGCCCAACGATGCCACACATGGATTCGTCTCCTTCGCATGATTGCCCTGACGCTAGCACCGCTTTCCGACGCCATCAACTGATAAGAAACAAATTTCACCTCTCGGGAAAATCGTCGCCCAGTCCTTGGGCATTTGCAGTTTTCCTTGACAGAGTGCCGCAGGTGGCTTTCCCTGAAGAAAACAAATTTGCCGTGCAGGGAAAGACGTCCAGGGCCGCGTCGCACGGATCATGGAAGTGCCCAAGGGAGGGAACTGTGGGAGACCTTAATCAGCGGATTGAGGCGATGCACCGACGCGACGTGCTGGTGGCATGGGCGTTCGTGATCGGGCTCTGGTTCGCGGTGATCTTCGTCGCGCTGGCGACCTGGGACCTCGCGCCGACGGGAGGGGCGCGAACCCTGCTTCTGATCGGCGGTGCCATCGTCCTTGTCTTCAACACCGCCGCCATCCTGGCGATGCTGCGCCACTACCGCGAGGACCGCGACTTCATGTACGGCCTCGACATCAGGTTCCTGGACGAAGCGAGGGGGAGGCGGTGATGGCACATTACCAACCCCCGAAACAGGGCAAGGCCAGCCAGCTGATCGACGTGGTCGTGCTGGTCGTCCTGACGATCGGCGCGCTGTTCGTGCCGTTGTGGCTGAACATGGCCGGGGCCGCGAAGTCGGTGACGAACCCCGCGACCGAGGCCAGCTGGGAGGCGCTTGGCCAGAACGCTGCGCAAGCCGCGAAATACGAGGCGCTCGGCTACACGCCCGAGACAGCCCATGACCTGATCCTCGCCCGGTTCGACTACAGCTTCTCGGTCGGTGCGCTGCTGACGATGATCGCGGTCATCCTCTTGTATTACTTCCTGATCCTGCGGTTTTCCGAAGTGGAATACCGCGAGGTCATCGCCGAAAAATTCGGGGAGTGAAGCATGATGGACCTGTGGAACTGGCTTGAATACGCGGCCTGGGGGCTTTCCGCCCTGCTTGGCCTGCACATGGCGATCGACTGGCTGAAGACCGACAACAGCTATTCCGAAGACGTGCTGACCTCATCCCGCGAAGGCGAGCTTGAGGCCATGGCCGAAGAGCACAAGGGATGAGGCCATGACCGACATCGACATCACCTCGAACACCATGGACGGCATGGGGCCGCATGGCACCAAGGTCGGCCTTCTGCGCGTTCTTGGCCCCGCCCATGTCTGGGCCCTGGGCGTGGGCATCGTTCTGGTCGGCGAATACATGGGCTGGAACTTCGCCGTCGGCAAGGGCGGGGCCTATGCGGCGCTGATCGCCTGCTGGTTCGCTGGCCTTCTCTACACCTGCGTCGCGATGATCGACAGCGAGGTCACCTCGACCGTCGCCTCGGCCGGCGGCCAGTATACCCAGGCCAAGCACATCATCGGCCCGCTGATGGCCTTCAACGTCGGCCTCTACCTCGTCTTCGCCTACACGATGCTCGAGGCGGCAAACGCGATCACCGCGGGCTACCTCTTCTCGGTCGTGGCCTCGATGACCGGGCACGAGGCGGCGCTGGACCAGAGGCCCTTCATCATCCTGGTCATCATGTTCCTGGCCTGGCTGAACTATCGCGGGGTGCTGGCGACGCTGACCTTCAACCTGGTCATCACCGCCGTCGCCTTCATCGCGATCATCGTGCTGTTCCTGTCCACCTCCGGCATCCTCGGCGGCGGCATCATGGACCATGCCGCGCTGTTCGAAGGACACGAGATGCCCTACGGCTGGATCGGGGTCCTTGCCGCGATGCACTTCGGCCTGTGGTATTACCTGGGCATCGAGGGCACCACGCAGGCGGCCGAGGAAGTCCGCTCTCCCGCCCGGGCGCTGCCCTTCGGCACGCTGGCCGGGATCATGACGCTGCTGATCGCGGCCACCCTCACCTGGTATGTCTGTTCCGGCGTCCTGCCGTGGGAGTTTCTGGGCGACGGGGTCAACGGGTCGGTGGCGCCCCTCTTCGACACCGCGCGGCTTTCGGGATCGACCGCACTCGTCTGGCTTCTGGGCTTCGGCACGCTCTTTGCCACCCTTGCCTCTGCCAACGGCTGCATCAACGACGCCAGCCGCGCCTGGTTCGCGATGGGCCGCGACAAATACCTGCCCGGCTGGTTCGGCGCGGTTCACCCGAAATACCGCACCCCCTACCGGGCGATCGTCTTCCTGGTTCCGATCGCGCTGATCTTCGCCCTTGGCGCGCCGCTGGACCAGGTGATCACCTTCTCGATCCTGTCGGGCCTGCTGGGCTATACCTTCATGCCGCTGAACATCATCCTCTTCCGGCGCAAGTGGCCGCTCGAGACGATCAAGCGCGGCTATGAACACCCGTTCCACCCGATCCCCGCGATCACGCTTCTCACCCTGTGCGGCGTGACCTTCTTCGCGGTGTTCCTGGGCTACGGGACCCAGCTCGTCGCGATGATCGGCTTCTACATCGTCGTGTCGCTCTGGTTCCACTTCTGGCGCTATCGCTTCGTGAACCGGGGGGCGCAGTTCACCATGCCCTGGCCGAAGCCCCGGGGCTACTGAAAGAGCGGCCCGTCCCGGAAAGGGGCGGGCCTTTTCACCATGTCCCCGCTTGTCCCCCTCGGCCTCGCCCTTGCCGCCCTTGGCCTCTGGCTTGCCTTGCGCCTGATCGGCGAATCGCGCCGGAGGGCAGCCACCCGCGCCGGCTATTTCGAGGCCGTCAAACCGCTGTTCGACGGCGGCGAGACACGGCTGCAACCGACCGGGTTTCCCCGCATGACCGGCCGCCGCGGCGGTCTGGCCTTCGACCTTCAGGCCATCCCCGACACATTGACCTTCCGCAAGCTGCCCGCGCTCTGGGTTCTGGTCACCCTGCCCGAACCCCTGCCTCTCGATGCCACGCTTGACCTGATGGCGCGCCCTTCGGGCAACGAACCCTTCAGCCGCTTTGCCAGTCTGCCCCAGTCGCTGCCGACCCCGCCGCATCTGCCCCGCGAGATCGCCATCCGCACCGACGACGCGGCCCGGGTGCCGCTGGCCCGGCTGATCGTCGATCATGCCGACCTGTTCCGCGACCCTTGCGTCAAGGAACTCGTTCTCTCCCCCAAGGGCCTGCGCATCGTGATCCTGGCCGAGGAAGCCGACCGTGGCCGCTACCTGATCTTCCGTGAGGCCGAGATGGGCCGCAGCCCCCTGTCGCCCGCGCGGCTCGAGCCGCTGCTCGACAGGCTGGCCGCGCTCCGACAGGATGTGCTGGCGTTGAAGGAGACCGCATGAAACAGCCGCCCAGCCCCTATCTCGTCCTTGCCGTCGCCTTGGTCCTGCCGGGCGTCGGTCAGGTGCTGAACCGCCAGCCGGTGCGCGGGCTGATCTTCGTCTGCTTCGCCCTCCTCCTGGGCGGATTCACCCTCAAGACCGCCGCACCCGACGTGTCCTTCGTGGGCAAGATTGCCGGGGGGGTGTTCGTCTGGGCCATGGCGGTGCTGGACGCCTACAGGACCGCCCGCATCCGGCACGCGGTGTGGAGCCACGCAAAGGCGCTTCGGTGACCTCGGTCCTTGTCGCCGGCCTGCGCGAGGAGAAGCCGACGACGCAGGACAACCTATTCCCGCCAGAGATCCCCCAGCATGTCCCGCAAGGCGGCCAGGGCCTGCGGCCCGTCTTCGCACCCCGGCCCGACCCTGACCGCAACACTCGCCGCAAAGCCGAAGGCCGCGCGCCTGTTCTCGCGGATCGTCACCTCGAACCCCTTCGGACCCGCCGCAACGCTTTCGATGGCATCCTCGGCGCCGAAGGTCTCGTCATTCGCCTCGAACCAGACCGGCCCGCCGCCCAGGGGCTGGCGGAACAGGACATAGGCTTCGTCCGCATCCTCGCCCTCGGCGAAGCCGACGAACAGCAGGCCCTCGTCCTCGACGACCGACCCATAGGCCGCCTTTACCGTGATGTCCGCCATCGCCCTAATACCACTTCGCCACGGGCGGCAGGCTCATCAGGACGGCATTGGCGTCGTGCCCTGTTTCCAGCCCGAACCTGGTCCCACGATCGTAGACCAGATTGTATTCGGCGTAGAGCCCACGGTGCTGCAATTGCACCTCGCGGTCGGCCTCGGTCCACGGGGTCAGGACGCGGCGTTCGGTCACCGGCAGGAAGGCCGGCAGGAAAGCCTCGCCCACCGCGCGGGTGAAGGCGAAGTCCCGGTGCCAGTCGCCGGTGTTCAGATCGTCGAAGAAGATGCCGCCCACACCGCGCGCCCGCCCGCGATGGGGGATGTAGAAATACTCGTCGGCCCAGGCCTTGAACCGGGCGTAGTAGTCGGGCGAATGGGCATCGCAGGCCCGCCGCATCTCGGCATGGAAATGCGCCGTGTCCTCGGGGTATTCGATGGCGGGGTTGAGGTCCGACCCGCCGCCGAACCACCAGGCGCCGGGGGTCCAGAACATCCGGGTGTTCATGTGCACGGCCGGCGCATGCGGGTTCTGCATGTGGGCCACCAGGCTGATCCCGCTGGCCCAGAAGCGCGGGTCCTTTTCCATTCCCGGCACCCCCCGAGCGGCCATCGCCCGCTGCGCCTTCTCGCCCAGCTGTCCATGCACCTCGGACCAGTTGACGCCCACCTTCTCGAACACCGCGCCGCCACGCATCACGCTCATCAGACCGCCGCCGCCATCGGCGCGGCTGGTCGGCGTCACCTCGAACCGGCCGGGCGCCCCCTTGGCATACTTGTCCTCCAGCCCCTCGAAAGCCGCCACGATCCGGTCGCGCAGGGTTCGGAACCAGGCGGCTGCGACGGCGTT
>JBKBRG010000161.1:0-5799 GCA_046292325.1 Tabrizicola sp. | reverse complement strand
CGCCGAGCGCTTGAGCAATCTGAGGGCTCCGCGCCCGGCGCGCTTGCCACACCCGAAACCAACCAATATCAACCCCAAGGACTCTCGTTATGAACGAGGGACGACCGGGGGGCAGGTCACAGAGTGTCAGCACCAGGCGCCGCATCGGCTCGCCCCCCATCCGTTGACCTGGCGATAGTCGCCGACCCCGGCCGGCAAGACCATTCACAGCCCGGTGAACCGGGACCTGCCGCGCCGAGCGGCCGGATCAGATCTCGACCTGCGCCAGCAGGCCGAGATGATCCGAGCCCAGCGCACCGCGCCGGCTGACCCGCCCGCCCCTGGGCGAAAGGACATGGTCGATCGGCAGCGCGAAAACATCGCTCCAGCCGATGTAGGTGCCGAAGGTCGGGCCCGCGGGCCGGAGTTCCAGGATATCGGCCAGCCGGGTGACCGAGTTCGCCCAGCGCACCATGTTGAAATCGCCCGCCACGATCGCCGGCCCCTGCAACTTGTCGAGGATCGGCAGCAGAAGTTCCACATGATCGGCCTGGCGATAGGGCCAGGGCCAGTGCAGATGCAGCGAGACCAGCCAGAAGCGGTCCTGCCCCTCGACCCCGGCGACCACCTGCATCGCCGCCAGGCCGGGACCGCAGAAGGCCGTGCCCGGCACCGGGGTCAGCCGCGTCAGGATCGCCGGGCCCCCCACCGCGCGCCCCGGACAGACCTGCTGATGCGGATAGGCGTCCCGCAGCGCCGCCAGCAGCGCGAGGTTCGGCTCCGACACTTCCTGAAGCGTCACGATCTGCGCACCGGCGGCCCGGATGTCGGCTTCCAGCGCGGACAGCTCGGAATTCCGGTAAAGCAGGTTCTTCTGATAGACGGAATAGCGCCCGGGCAGGCCGGGCCAGGCATATGCCAGTATCACCTGTGCCCCGGTCAGAAGCGCCAGCAGCATCGAGACGAAGGCCGCCAGGCGCAGGCCCGCAAAGCTGGCAAAAACCGCCAGGATCAGAATCGCGGCCGCCGCCAGGCCCCGACCGACCGCCAGCGAATCGCCCAAGGGATGCAGCCAACCCAGGTAGCCCCCGGCCAGGGCCAGGATCGCCAGCCCCAGGGCCAGCCCGATCAGCATTGGCCATGTCCTGCTTCCGTCACTCATTCCCACCTCGTCGTCCCCGTCCGGCCCGCAGCCCCGTCATGCCCCGCCGGCCGCACCACCACGGACCAAAGCGGCGCGGCCCTCTCCTGTCCGGTGCGCAGCCTCAGGCTTTCTAGGCCGATCACTACGGCATAATTGAGTTGTGCCCTTGGCAAGACTTCGGATTCTTCCGGACCGAGCGCGCGCAGCAGACCGGCAAGGCCGGACAGGCGCTGACGATCCGGCCGATCGACCACCGCCCGCGCCTGGGCGTCGGCGCGGCCCCGGTCGCGTAGCGCCGGTTCGGTCTCGACCCCGGCGAAGGCCTCGCCCAGCCGGTTCGAGACCACTTCCCCCAAAGGTATCGGCCGGCCTGGCGGGTCCGGTCCCGATTGCGGACCTGCGCGCCGATCGCGGTGGCGGTCAGACGCTCCCAAAGTTCAGGCAGCGTCTGATGAATTTCGGCTATAGCTCTGATTTCGATCCATAAAGAGACATGACCGCTTCCAGGGTCAACTGCCAGCGCATCGGCGCGGACCACCGCGATTCCGCCACGCACCAGGGCCCGGAACCCCGCCGGCACCCGATCGGTGCGGCCCGGCCCGGGTCCGGGACCAGGCTTGACCGAGCGGCAAACATGCGCAGCCGCCTGGACTGATCCAGCCGCCCGGTTCCTCGATACGCACCCCTGTGCGGGATGCGATTGACCCTCGGTTGCTGCCTGACGGACTCGCGGCGCCTGTCCTTGATCTTGCCCATATCTTCTGCCGCGGACGCAAGGCTTAGCAGCCGCTGATCGCTTCGCACTGGCCCGAACCGGCCAAGGCGGTCCGCGCCGTCCCCCGGCATGAGGCTGGCGCACCGGCTGCTGGCGGTCCCGCTGACGCCTTGCGTGCCGACCCTGCCCGGCGTAAGGGGGCGCGGACAGCCGCTGCCCGGAGGTGATCGATGATCCCGCGCTATTCCCGCCCCGAGATGGTGGCGATCTGGTCCCCGGAAACCCGCTTTCGCATCTGGTTCGAGATCGAGGCCCATGCCTGCGATGCCCAGGCCGCACTGGGGGTGATCCCGAAGGAGAACGCCGAGGCCGTGTGGCGCGCCCGCGACGTGCCCTTCGACGTGGCCCGCATCGACGAGATCGAGGCGGTGACCAAACATGACGTGATCGCCTTCCTGACCCATCTGGCCGAGATCATCGGCAACGACGAGGCGCGTTTCGTGCATCAGGGCATGACCTCGTCCGACGTGCTGGACACCACGCTGAACATCCAGCTGGTGCGCGCGGCCGACCTTCTTCTGGCGGGGATCGACCGGGTGATGGCGGCGCTGAAGGCCCGCGCCCATGAGCACAAGGACACCATCCGCATCGGCCGCAGCCACGGCATCCATGCCGAGCCGACGACCATGGGCCAGACCTTCGCCCGCTTCTACGCCGAGATGAAGCGCAACCGCGAAAGGCTTGAAAACGCACTGAAAGTGGTGGCGACCGGGGCGATCTCGGGCGCCGTGGGCACCTTTGCCAACATCGACCCGCGGGTCGAGGAACATGTCTGCCGGATGCTGGGCCTCACGCCCGAACCGATCTCGACCCAGGTCATCCCGCGAGACCGCCATGCGATGTTCTTCGCGACCCTCGGGGTCATCGCCTCGTCGATCGAGAACATCGCCATCGAGATCCGCCACATGCAGCGCACCGAGGTGCTGGAGGCGGAAGAGTTCTTCTCGCCCGGCCAGAAGGGCTCGTCGGCGATGCCGCACAAGCGCAACCCGGTCCTGACCGAGAACCTGACGGGTCTTGCCCGGCTGGTGCGCATGGCCGTCGTGCCGGCGCTGGAGAACGTTGCGCTCTGGCACGAACGCGACATCTCGCATTCCAGCGTGGAACGCATGATCGGCCCCGACACCACGATCACGCTGGATTTCGCGCTGCACCGGCTGGCCGGCGTGGTGGAAAAGCTGGTGGTCTACCCCGAGAACATGCTGAAGAACCTCAACAAGTTCAAGGGCCTGGTGATGAGCCAGCGCGTCCTTCTGGCGCTGACCCAGGCCGGCGTCAGCCGCGAGGAGGCCTATCGGCTGGTGCAGCGCAACGCGATGAAGGTCTGGGAGAAGGGCGCGGATTTCAAGGCCGAGCTGCTGGCCGACCCGGAGGTGACCGCCGTCCTTTCCCCCGCCGAGATCGAAGAGAAGTTCGACCTCGGCTATCACACCAGGCACGTCGACACGATCTTCGCCCGCGTTTTCGGCGAATGACGCAACCGTGATCGGCCCCGCCGGGCCGGTCGCGTCCTTTCCGGTCTTGTCAGGCAAGCAATCGTGCTACCTTTCCATTTGTTTCGGAACGGCAGGCCGATGCGCATGATTCTTGCCGCATCTCTTGCCCTCGCGCCGCGCCTTGCGCCTGCAACCGCCATCGCGACCGGGACGACCTGCGCCGACTGACCCTGACAGACGCCATCAACAGACGGAGGACCCGATGAAACCAGCCAGCCTTCTCGCCGTTCTCGCCTTCACGCTGATCCCCAGCCTCTCCGCCGCCGCCGGCTGCCGGGGCGAACCCATGGACCAGAGCGCCGCCAGCTGCCTGCCCGGAATGGTCTGGGACAGCGCCAGGGGCACCTGCGTCGAAAAGCCGACCAGCTGAGGCCCGGCCTCAAGCTTGCATTAACCTGCGGCTGCGAGGCTGGCCCCATCGGGAATCGATGAGGATGCAATGCCGCAGGACATGGTGCCCCTTGCCCGGATCACCCCGGAACGCCGGGTCGTTGCCGTCAACCCGCCGCCCCGCCGGGTTCTGACGCCGCGACAGAAGGCGGCGGTGATCGTGCGCTATCTGTTGTCGGAGGACGCGTCGCTGCCGCTGTCGGCATTGCCCGAACACATGCAGGCCGCCCTGGCCGAGCAGATGGGGCAGATGCGGCTGGTCGACCGCGTCACGCTCGATGAGGTGGTGGCCGAGTTCCTCGCCGAACTGGAATCGGTCGGTCTCGCCTTCCCCGGCGGGATCGAGGGGGCGCTTTCCATGATGGACGGCCACATCTCGCAATCGGCGGCACAGCGGCTGCGGCGGATGTCCACCGCCTCGTCCAAGATCGACCCGTGGGAGCGGATCACCGCCCTGCCGACGGACCGGCTCTTGCCGATCCTGCTGAACGAGGCGGTCGAGGTCGGTGCCGTGATGCTGTCGAAGCTGCCGGTGGCCAAGTCGGCCGAGCTTCTGGGCAAGCTGCCGGGCGAACGGGCGCGACGGGTGGCCTATGCGGTGTCGCTGACCGGGAACGTCGATCCAGAAACCGTGCGCCGGATCGGCGCGGCGCTTCTGGCGGAACTGGACAACCAGCCGCCGAAAGCCTTCGAGCAGGGTCCGGTGGAACGGGTGGGGGCGATCCTGAACGTCTCGCCCTCCCTGACGCGCGACGAGGTGCTTCAGGGTCTGGAAGCCGAGGATGCCGCCTTCGCCGCCGAGGTCAGGAAGGCGATCTTCACCTTCGCCCATATCCCCGCGCGCCTGAACCCGCGCGATACGCCCAAGATCACCCGGCTGGTCGAGCAGCCGCAGCTGGTGGCCGCGCTGGCCTCGGCCATCGGCAAGCCAGGGCTGGAGGAGGCGGCCGAATTCATCCTGGCCAATATCTCGCAGCGCCTGGCCCAGGGCCTGCGCGAGGAAATGGCCGCCCGCGGCAAGATCAGGGAGAAGGAGGCAGAAGAGGCGATGACCGCCGTCGTCACCGCGATCCGCACGCTGGAAGCCAGCGGAGAGATCACCCTCATCCAGCCCGAGGATGCCTGAGGCCGAGGTCGCGGCCTTGCCGATCGCGCGACGCGGCCCGAAGTGGCAGAACCGGTAGCCCGGCGCGTCCATCCGGTTTTCCGGCCGCTGGCCAAGGCCGTCGAACCTGTCCTGGTTCTCGACCGGATGTTCCATCCCGGCGACGAACGTGGCGCCAGGTCCAGGGGCAGGACGGGCACCGACGCGACGGTGCGCCATCCTGCGGAAGATGGCCTCGCCCGGTTCACGTCAGACGCGGTCATGCCGACGAAGACCCAGGGCAGGAACCGTGCCGCGTCCTGGGCACCGATCCGCTTGACCCGCGTCGCTTTCCGGCCTGACGCGGGGCGGGATCGCGATGATCCCCCTGGAACAGGGCAACTCGCCCCCGGCGACGGCTCGGCCGGAATCGTGCAGGAAACCGACGCGGGCCGCGAAGCCCGAGGGGCCGCTATCGGCAGCAGCACCCCTGGCGCTTTCGGTGACGGCGCTGACACCGGCATGAAACCCGGTCCAGTCCCGACCCTCCGGCGCGGTCGCGGGCTCGGCATCCACCGCGGCGAACCGCCCGCCCGCGCCGCCCCGGCCGGAAGAACCGGCACCGCCGCAGGAACGAAACGCGCGATTCGTCCTCCGATCAAGGCCATGACTGCGTGTCCCGCGCAGCCTGTTGCCGCCGGGGAAAGTCAGGCAGTCCGGCGCCCTTCAGCCGGTTCGCGAACAATCCGGTCTGATCCTCGTCCATTCCGCACCCCTTGCCGGAGCGGGCACAAGCCTCTAGATGTGAACTCTCAGGAGGTTGTTCACCCGGAACGGGGTTAGGCTGCAATCGCCAAACTCCAGCCGAGGACCCGCAAGGATGAACAACCCACACCATGGTGCCCGTCTCACCGTTCACAGTCGAGAGCAG
>JBKBRG010000160.1:0-5818 GCA_046292325.1 Tabrizicola sp. | reverse complement strand
ATGTCGTCGAGATCCTGCTGGTTGGCCCAGCCGAAGGCGACGATGTGTTCCTCGGCCACCAGGGGCGAGTTCAGCTTTTCGTCCTTGTAGTAGTATTCGACGATCGGCCGCGGCAGTTGTGCGCCTTCGGGGATGCCGAGCCGCGCCGACAGCGGACCCGCGGCGAAGTTGCGCACCACGACTTCCAGCGGGATGATCTCGGCCATGCGCACGAGCTGTTCGCGCATGTTCAGCCGGCGGATGAAATGCGTCGGCACCCCGATCTGGTTCAGCCCGGACATGAAGAATTCCGACAGCCGGTTGTTCAGCACGCCCTTGCCTTCCAGGGTCGAGGGGGCGGCCACCGACGGGCTGCTGTCGTCCTTGAAATACTGCACCAGGGTCCCGGGCTCGGGGCCTTCGTAAAGGATCTTGGCCTTGCCTTCATAGACCTTCTTGCGCCGTGCCATGGTTCACTCTTTCCGGGGGTCGCGGCGGAAGGGTCGCGCCTTCAAGCCGCTTTCCTTGGCCTATAGTCCATGGGGCAGATACCCGCAAGGCGCGAGCCATGGGCAGAGCCGCGCGAGCGCGGGGGAAGGGGCTTGCGGCGACCGGGCGGGATGGGCATATGGAGGGAAACGCCAGACAGTCGGGGGATCCCATGACCACGTTCGACGACCGCGAGAACGCCTTCGAGGCCAAGTTCGCCCATGACAGCGAGATGCAGTTCCGGGCCGAAGCGCGGCGCAACAAGCTTCTGGGGCTCTGGGCCGCCGAGCTGATGGGCAAGACCGGCGACGAGGCCGCGGCCTATGCCGCCGAGGTGGTCAGCGCCGACTTCGAGGAAGCGGGCGACGAGGACGTGGTGCGCAAGGTCGTGGCTGACCTGGCCGGCAAGGCCAGCGCCGACGAGATCCGCGCCAAGCTGAAGGAGCTGCTGCCGGTGGCCAAGGCGCAGCTGATGAGCGAATTCTGAACCCGGAACCCACGGTCCCGGACCGGGCGCGGACCTCCGGGGCCGCGCCCTTTTGCTGGGCGGATGCGGATGGTCGGGGCCGGGCACGGCTCCGGCGCCACCCGGCCGAGTTGAGACAGACCGCAAGACACCATGCGGAATATGAAATTGCCTCGGCCCGCAACCCGTGGCAGAGGGAAGCCAGCCAGCCTTGAAGGACTCTGACATGACCGACGCCCTGACACGGATGCTTGCCGCGCGCGACTGGCTGATGGCCGACGGGGCGACCGGGACCAACCTGTTCAACATGGGGCTGTCCTCGGGCGAGCCGCCGGAGCTGTGGAACGTCGAGAAGCCCGAGAACATCCGCAAGCTTTACGGCGATGCGGTGGCGGCGGGGTCGGACCTGTTCCTGACCAATACCTTCGGCGGCAATGCGGCGCGGCTGAAGCTGCACAATGCGCAGGGCCGCGTGCGCGAGCTGAACCGGGTCGGTGCCGAACTGGGCCGCGAGATCGCCGACAAGGCGGGCCGCACGGTGATCGTCGCGGGGTCGATGGGTCCGACGGGCGAGATCTTCGAGCCGATGGGCACGCTGACGCACGAACTGGCGGTGGAGATCTTCCACGAACAGGCCGAGGCGCTGAAGGAAGGCGGGGTGGACGTGCTGTGGGTCGAGACGATCTCGGCCCCCGAGGAATTCCGTGCGGCGGCGGATGCGGCACTGCGTGCCGACATGCCCTGGTGCGGCACCATGAGTTTCGACACCGCCGGGCGGACGATGATGGGCGTGACTTCGGCCGCCATGGCCGAGATGGTGGAACGCCTGATCAACCCGCCGATCGCCTTCGGTGCGAATTGCGGGGTGGGCGCGTCGGACCTGCTGCGGACCGTTCTGGGGTTTGCCGCGACCGGAACGGAACGGCCGATCATCGCCAAGGGCAACGCCGGGATCCCCAAGTATCACGACGGGCATATCCACTATGACGGCACGCCGGAACTGATGGCGGAATATGCCGTGATGGCGCGCGACGCCGGGGTGAGGATCATCGGCGGCTGCTGCGGCACGATGCCCGAGCACCTGCGCGCCATGCGCGTGGCGCTGGAGAGCCGGCCCAGAGGCAACCGCCCGACGCTGGAAGCGATACAGGCGAAGCTGGGCCCCTTCTCCTCGGCCTCGGACGGGACCGGCGATGACTCGGGCGCGGGACGCCGCGAACGGCGCGGGCGGCGGGGCTGACCGGACGGATCAGCGGGCGGTGCCGCTGCCCTACGCACCAGCGTGACCGCTGACAGAACGGCCAGCAGCGCATGGGCCGCGATCGTGGTCCGGATCATCGCCGAGGCGATGCCGGACAGGGCCACCGGCACCTGCACGGCGACTTCCGCCGCGTTGAAGGCGAGCGAGGCACCAAGGATTGCCCGCGCCACGGCGGTCTCCGTATTGCCGGCCAGCAGCAGGCAGGCCAGGCCCCATCCAGGCGCGGTTGCGCCGTAGCCGCGGGCAACGCCGGATCCCTCGGTGCCGAGATCGAGGCCGAACAGGCCGAAGGTGAAGTCGGGGGCCAAAAGGGCGCTGGCGGCGAAAGGCAGGACCGGCAGGGCATTCAGAAGGCAGACCAGTCTGAACATCTCGGACTCCGTCCTGAGTTCATGTCGGCAGGACGATGCGCCGCGTGCCTTTCCCAGGCAAGGGTGACGTCCACGTCCGCGACCGTGACGCTGTCCGGGGACATCCTCCGGTGGCTGCCGTTCCCTGTGGCGATCGTGCCGGGATTGCCCTGACCCTAGAAGAGCGACAACTGGTCCCCGGCCCTTGGTGGCGGTGCGAAAAGGTCGGTCCGCAACCCCGGCAGGCCATCCTTCAGCCCAAGCCTCTTGCGGGCCAGATCGGCGCGGCGGTGGATCAGGTCTGCCCAGACGCCCTGGCCGCGCATCCGGGTGCCGAAGGCGCGGTCGTAGTCGCGGCCGCCATGCAGTTCGCGCACCCGGCCCATGACGCGGGCGGCGCGGTCGGGGACGTTGCCCTCCAGCCAGTCGCGGAAGAGACCCGCCACCTCCTGCGGCAGGCGCAGCGGGATGGAATTGGCAAAGCGCGCGCCCGCGTCGCGGCCGGCCTGCATCACCGATTCCAGTTCGTGATCTGTCAGCGCCGGGATCAGCGGCGAGACCTGGATGCGCACCGGCACCCCGGCTTCGGCCAGGCGGCGGATGATCTCGAGACGACGCCGGGGTGAGGGGGCGCGGGGCTCCATCCGGCGGGCGAGGGCCTCGTCCAGCGTGGTGACCGAGATCGAGACAGCGGCCAGCCCCCGGGCGGCCATCGGAGCGATCAGGTCGATGTCGCGTTCGATGGTGGTGCCGCGGGTGGTGATCCAGACCGGGTGGCGGAAGGCAGAGAGAACCTCAAGCACCCCGCGCATGATGCCGAGATCGCGCTCGACGGGCTGATAGGGGTCGGTGTTGGTGCCGATGGCAATGGGCGCGACGCGATAGCCGGGCTTGCGCAGTTCATCCTCGAGCACCGATGCGATGCCGGGCCGGGCGATCAGCCGGGTCTCGAAGTCCAGGCCGGGCGACAGGTTCAGATAGGCATGGGTCGGGCGGGCATAGCAGTAGATGCAGCCGTGTTCGCAGCCCCGGTAGGGATTGATCGAGCGGTCGAAGGGCAGGTCGGGCGAGCGGTTGTAGCTTATGGCCGAGCGCGGCCGTTCCTGCCGCACCTCGGTGGCGACCAGCCGCGTCTCTTCGGGCAGGTCCCAGCCATCGTCACAGGCCACGCGCTGCGTCGCCTCGAACCGGCCAGAGCGGTTGCTGTCGGCACCCCGCGCCCGCAGGCGCTGGCCCGGAAGAAGACCTTCCCCCTGCGTCATCCGGCAAGTCTAGAACAAAAAAGGAACTTGCGCCAGAACTTTCCGGTTCGCGGCGCCTATCTGTCGGCTTTCATCCGGTGTATGTCGCTTGGCGAATAGTGCGGGTGTCGCATTGCGACCATCACAGCACCGAAACCTTCCGCTTGGAGCACGCGCATGGCCGACGAAGACGAGATCATCCTGTCCGAACTGTCGGACGACGAGCTTGTGCTGCAGATGCATGACGACCTCTACGACGGCCTGAAGGAAGAGATCGAGGAAGGCGTCAACATCCTGATCGAGCGCGGCTGGGCGCCCTATGACGTGCTGACCAAGGCGCTGGTGGCCGGGATGACCATCGTGGGCGCGGACTTCCGCGACGGCATCCTGTTCGTGCCCGAGGTTCTTCTGGCCGCGAACGCGATGAAGGCGGGGATGGCGATCCTGAAGCCCCTGCTGGTCGAGACGGGTGCTCCGCGCATGGGCAAGATGGTGATCGGCACGGTGAAGGGCGACATCCACGACATCGGCAAGAACCTGGTCGCGATGATGATGGAAGGCGCCGGTTTCGAGGTGGTGGACCTCGGCATCAACAACGCCGTCGAGAAATACATCGAGGCGCTGGAAAAGGAACGGCCCGACATCCTGGGCATGTCGGCGCTGCTGACGACGACGATGCCCTACATGAAGGTCGTGATCGACACGATGAAGGAAAAGGGCCTGCGCGACGACTATATCGTGCTGGTCGGGGGCGCGCCGCTGAACGAGGAGTTCGGCAAGGCGATCGGGGCCGACGCCTATTGCCGCGATGCCGCCGTGGCGGTGGAAACCGCCAAGCAGTTCGTGTCGCGCAAGCACAATCAGCTGAACGGCTGATCTCTGCGCCACGGGCCCGTGGTGACACGCGCCTGTGAGCAGCGAAGCCCTTGCAAGCCGGCCGGCGCGGACGCAGATTGAGGGTCAGGGAGACCGACGATGCCCTTGACGCATTTCCTTGGACTGATCGCGCTGGTGATCCTTGCCGCCGGCCTGACGCTGTGGCTGGCGGTCTGGTCGGGCATACCTCTCGCGGCGCTTCTCTTCGCCGCGCTTTCCGCCAGCCTGATCCTGACCTGGACCCGGGTCGGGCGCTGAGCCCCGGCGATGGACGACCTTTCCCTTTCGGAGGCCGGCCTGCCCCCCGCGCGTCAGGGCAGCATCCTGCTGATCGCCTGCGGCGCGCTGGCGCACGAGATCCTGGCGCTGAAGGCGGCGAACGGCTGGTCGCACATCGACCTGCAATGTCTGCCCGCCAAGCTGCATCTCTGGCCCGACCGGATCGTCCCGGCGGTCGAGGCGGCGGTCGAGAAGGCGCGGGGGGATTACGAGACGATCTTCGTCGTCTATGCCGATTGCGGCACCGGGGGGCTTCTGAAGGCCGCCTGCGACAGGCTGGGGGTCGAGATGGTGGAAGGCCCGCATTGCTATGCCTTCTTCGAGGGCAACGCCGCCTTCGCCGCCCGGTCCGAAGAGGAGTTCGACGCCTTCTACCTGACCGATTTCCTGGTGCGGCAGTTCGACGCCTTCGTCTGGAAACCGATGGGCCTGGACCGCCACCCCGAACTGCGTGACATGTATTTCGGGAATTACCGCAAGCTGGTCTATCAGGCGCAGCTGGACGATCCCGCGCTGGACGCAAAGGCGGCGGACTGCGCGCGGCGGCTGGGGCTGGACTACGAGCGGCGCCTTACCGGCTATGGCGATCTTGCCAGCACCTTGGCGCGGGTGGCGGCGCGGGTGGCCGACTAAAGCTCGATCTCGCCGTTCGGGCCGGGCTGGGGGTCCAGCCGGGGCAGTTCCGGCACCAGAGGCACGTTGCGGCGGATCAGGATGTCGCCGTTGGGCAACATCACCGGCGCGTCGTAATTCTTGATATCGTCGATCAGCGCGATCAGCTGGCGCAGCTTCGGCCCAAGCTCGGCGCCAAGACCCTGAAGCGCCGGGCCCGCCTCTTCCAGCGCCTTGCCCATCTCGTCCAGGGCGGGCTGCATCT
>JBKBRG010000159.1:0-5841 GCA_046292325.1 Tabrizicola sp. | reverse complement strand
TCCACGATCCGGCCATAGGGGGCCTTGCGCACCGTGGCGTCGAGTTTCAGCTGCTTGACCACATCGGTCACCCAGCCCTCGCCGAAAGACTCCCAGGCCAGCATCTCCACGGGCCGCGCGCCGAGCAGCGACCACATCGCCATCTCGACCGCGCCGGTATCGGAGGCGGGCACGATGCCGATCCGGTAATCCGCCGGCACGCCGAGGATTTCGCGCGTCAGGTCGATCGCCTCGCGCAGTTTGGCCTTGCCGACGGCGGCGCGGTGGCTGCGGCCCAGGGGCGCGTCGGCCAGCATGTCGAGGGAATATCCGGGGATCTTGGCGCAGGGGCCCGAGGAGAAGCGCGGATTGGCCGGGCGCTTGGCCGGCGGGGTCAGGTCTGTCATGGTAGCCTTCCAGCTAGAAGCCCCTCGTTGGGGAGGGGTGTCCCGCCGCCGGGGATAAGGGCCCGCCCGCTCTGGTGCAAGCGGAAAAATCGCGCTATTGCGCCGCATCGTCGCGAAAAAGCGACACCTCTGTTCACTATCGGAAACTTCTCCCATGCATGTCGTGACCCTGCTGACCAGCCCCGAAACCCCGGTCCTGGAGCGGGTGACGGTCGAATCCCTGCGCAATGCCTGGGGCGGGGGAGAGGCGCGCTGGCTCGATCCCGGCGTGGCGGCAGAGTTCGACCTCGAAGCGCTGCCCGAGAACCGCTGGCAGGTCTGGCAGGACCTGCAGGCCTTGCGGGTGGACATGGTGGTGCAGCGGGCCGAGGGCCGCAGGAAGCGCCTGCTGATCGCCGACATGGATTCGACGATGATCGCCCAGGAATGCATCGACGAACTGGCCGATGAGGCCGGCGTGGGCGCGCGGGTGGCCGAGATCACGGCGCGGGCGATGAACGGGGAACTCGACTTCGCGGGCGCGCTGCGGGAACGGGTGGCGCTGCTGAAGGGGCTGCCCGAATCGGTGATCGGACAGGTGCTGCGCGACCGGATCACGCTGATGCCCGGGGGCAAGGTTCTCTTGGCCACCATGAAGGCGAAGGGGGCCCATGCCGCGCTGGTCTCGGGCGGGTTCACCGCCTTCACCTCGGCCATCGCCGCGGCCCTGGGCTTCGACGAGCACCGGGCCAATACGCTGCTCATCGAAGGGGGCAGGCTGACGGGCAGGGTGGCCGAACCGATCCTTGGCAAGGAGGCCAAGCTTCAGGCCTTGACCGAGATCACGGCCCGGCTTGGCCTGACGCCGGCGCAGGCGCTGGCGGTGGGCGACGGGGCGAACGACCTGCCGATGCTGAAGGCCGCGGGCATGGGCGTGGCGCTGCATGCCAAGCCGCGGGTGCAGGCCGATTGCGACATCCGGGTCAACCACGGCGACCTGACGGCCCTGCTCTATCTGCAGGGCTACACGCGCGAGGAATTTGCAGCGGTCTGATCGCTGCGCCCGGGTCCTGCGCCCGGGGGTTTCACCCCCGGACCCCCGAGAGTATTTGGGAAAAGAGCAAGATGCATTTGCCCTTTTTCCAAATACTCCCGCCGGAGGCAGCGACCTTGCCCCTTGCGCCAGGCCTCGACCACGGCCACCGGCCGCCCCTTGCCCCCGGATCGCGAACAGGCGAGAAGCCGGGGTCATGTTCGAGGTCGCCACGCATCTTGCCCTGCTTCTGATCCTTGCCGCCTTCTGCGCCGGGTTCATCGACAGCATCGCGGGTGGGGGAGGGCTGATCTCGGTGCCGGCGCTGCTTCTGGCCGGGGCCTCGCCGGTCGAGGCGCTGGCGACGAACAAGTTGCAGGGCACCTTCGGCGCAGCCACGGCCACGCTGGCCTATGCCCGGGCAGGGCATGTCAGGCCTGAAAAGCAGCTCTGGATGGCGGCAGTCAGCGCCTTGGCCGGAGCGGGGGGCGCGCTGGTCGCGCATCTGATCCCGGCCGAGGTGTTGCGGGTGGTCATGCCGGTGGTGCTGATCGGCGTGGCGGCCTTCTTCGCGCTGAAGCCGGGGCTGTCGGATGACGCGCGCGCGCAGCGGATGACGCCCGCGGTCTTTGCGGTCACGGCGGTTCCGTTGATTGCCGCCTATGACGGGTTCTTCGGCCCCGGCACCGGGTCCTTCTTCATGATGGGTTTTGTCCTTCTTGCGGGCTACGGGGTTCTGAAGGCCACGGCGCATACCAAGATGCTGAACTTCGCCTCGAACATCGGTTCGCTTCTGGTCTTCATCCCGACGGGCGCGACCTGGTGGGCGGTGGGGCTTGGCATGGCGGCGGCGCAGGTTGCGGGGGCCACCCTGGGCGCGCGGCTTGCGATGCGGGTCGGGGCGCGACTGATCAAGCCGCTTCTGGTCGTCACCTCGACCGCGATGGCCTTGCGGCTTCTCTGGCAGGCCTGGGGCTAGCGGCCCCAGTCCGCAGCCTGCATCTCGCGCAACCGGCTGGCGGTGCGTTCGAATTCAAACGCCCCTTCCCCTTCGATGTAGAGCCTCTCCGGCACGTCGGCGGCCGAGGCGATCAGCTTCACCTTCGCCTCGTAGAGCGCGTCGATCAGGGTGACGAAGCGTTTCGCCTCGTTGTAGTTCGCCGAGGAGAGCTGCGGAATGTCCTCGAGGATCAGCACGCGGACGGCACGGGCGATGGCCAGATAGTCGGCGGGTCCGAGCGGTTTCGAGCACAGGTCCCAGAAGCTGGCGCGGCCGATCCCGTTGGCAAAGCGCGGCAGGACGACCTCGCGGCCGTTCGCCTCCAGCACCAGGGGGGCTTCGCGGGCGCCGCCCGTCAGGTCGGCCCAGATCGCGGCGATCTGGGTCGTGGCGGTGCGGGCGGGGTGGAAATAGACCTGCGCGCCTTCCAGACGGTGCTGGCGATAGTCGGTCGGACTTTGCAGTTCCACCACCTCCAGCCGTTCCTCCAGCATGGCGATGAAGGGCAGGAACAGCGCCCGGCTGAGCCCGTTCTTGTAGAGGTCCACCGGCGGGCGGTTCGAGGTGGTGACGACCACGATGCCGGCGGCGAAGAGCTTTTCGAACAGGCGACCCACGATCATCGCGTCGGCGATGTCGGTGATCTGCATCTCGTCAAAGGCCAGAAGGCGCAGGTCGCGGGCCATCTCGGCCGCGACCGGGGCCAGCGCATCCTCGACCCCGCGTTGCCGGGCGGCATGCATGCCGCGATGCACCTCCTGCATGAAGGCATGGAAATGCACGCGGCGTTTCTGCGCGATGGCGGTCGCCTCGGTGAAGAGGTCCATCAGCATCGACTTGCCACGCCCGACCCCACCCCAGAGGTAAAGGCCGCGCGGCGGGGTGACCGGCCTTGCGAACAGGCCGGCGAAGAGGCCGACGCGCCGCGTGGCATTGGCCTCGAGCCAGCCGCGCAGGGCCTCGAGCCGGGGCAGGACGGCGTGCTGGGCCGGATCGGCCCGCAGGCTGCCTGCCGCCACGCGGGCCTCGTAGATCTCGGTCAGGGTCTGGCGCATGGGCCAGACTTAGCGGCGGGCGCCGGTCAAGGGAAGGGTGCTTGCCCGGCCGGGCCCGTCAGGCGGCGCTGACCACGCATTCCGGCAGAAGCCGCATCACGTCCTCGGGCCGGCAGAGCTGGGTCGCGTCGGTGGTGACGGCGGCCGAGGCCGCGGCAGAGCCCATGGCCAGCGCCTCGGCGTTCGACTGGCCGCGGGCAAGGGCCAGGACGAAGGCCGCGACGAAGCTGTCGCCTGCGCCGACGGTGGATTTCACCCGCACCCTGGCCGCCCTGGCGAACAGCCGCTGGCCGGCATCGGCAAGCACGTTGCCTTCCGCCCCGCGCGCGATGATCACCGTCTTCGCCACACCCTTGCGCGCCAGAGACTGCGCGAATTCCGCCGTGTCGGCCACCGTTGGCAACGGATGGCCGGCAAGCTCCTCGCCCTCGGGTCCATCCATGCGCAGGACCTCGAGACCGGGGATCGGATGGCGCACTGCCTCGGTCAGGGTGGCGCCGGAGGTGTCCAGCACCACGCGCGATTCCGGCATCGAGGCGGCCAGTTGGGCCGGGAAATCGACCGGCACGCCGGGCGGCTGGCTGCCCGAGATCACCGAGATCCCGCCCGGCCGCGCCGTGGCGCGCAGAAGGGTGAACACGCGGGCGCGTTCCGCCTCGCCCCAGACCGGGCCGGGCAGCATGAAGCGATACTGCTTGCCGGTGGTCAGCTCGTTCACCGTCAGCGACTGGCGCGTCTCGCCGGGCCCGAGGATGGACAGGAAGGTCACGCCCTCGGCCCGGATCAGCCCGGCGAGGCGGTCGCCGGTCAGCCCGCCGATGGCCACGAGCGCCAGGCTGTCGCCTCCCAGCGCCTTTATCGCGCGGCTGACGTTCAGGCCGCCGCCGCCGGGATCGAGCAATGGCTCGGTGCAGCGCAGCTTGTGACCTGGGATCAGCTCGTGCACCTCGGTCGCCATGTCGAGCGCGGGGTTCAGCGTCAGGGTCAGGATCGGGGCTTGGGTCATGCGGCACCTGTTCGTGTTACCGCTATCATAAGCCCTTCGGACAGAAATGGAACTGCCCCCGGAAGGTGGGCCGGGGGCAGTGGTTTCGGGAGCCCGTGGAGACTCCTTTCATGGACCCTGGGTCCGGACTCAGCCGTTCAGCATCAGCTGGTAGCTGGCCGGGACATAGCGGAACCCATCGCCCATCGCCTCGACATAGCCCACGCCGGGGAAGGGCATGTGATAGCCGATGAAGGGGATCCGGTCGGCGGCGATCTGGCCGAAGATCTGCTTGCGCGTGGCGGCGGCGGCGGCCTTGTCCATGTCGAAGCGGACCTCCCAGTCGGGTTTCTGCAGCGACCAGACATAGTGGTTGGCGGTGTCGGCGGTGATCATAAGGCGCTGGCCTTCCGATTCGACCTGATAGGCCATGTGTCCCGGGGAATGGCCGAAGGCTGCCACCGCGGTGATGCCGGAGGCAACCGAGCCGCCATCGTCGAGGAAGGCGAACCTGTCGTTCAGCGGCCTCACGTTCCTGTCGAAGCCTTCGTTCGCAGCGCCCGACCAGTGGTTGTGTTCGACCCCGCCCGTCACATAGCGCGCGTTGGCGAAGGTGGGCGTGGTGCCGTCCGCGCCCATCACCCCGCCGATATGGTCGCCGTGCATGTGGGTCAGGACGACGACATCCACCATGTCCGGGCTGAGACCGGCGGCGGCCATCGCGGCCAGCGTGCCCTCGGCGGACAGGCCGGTGTCGAACAGCACGATCTCGGCGCCGGTGTTGACCACGGTGGGCGTGAAGAAGTTCTGCGTCCGGTCGGCAGGGATGAAGTTCGCCGCCGAAAGCGCGGCGAATTCTTCGGGACTGGCGTTGGTTCCGAAGGTTTCCTGCGGCTTGTCGCCTGACCGGGTGCCGGCCAGCAGGGTCGTCACCTCGAAGGCGCCCAGCTTGAAGCGGTTCCAGGGCGCGAAGCCCGAGCCCTGCATCTTCTCCTGCGCGGCCGCGGGCCGGGGAAGGGCGGCGGCCAGAGGCAGGGCGGCACCTGCGAAAAGGGCCTGACGGCGCGACAGGCCAATGCTGCGGCCCGCGGATAGGTCGGTCATGTCGTCCTCCGTTCTTTCCGATGCGCTGAAGGATAGGCCGGATCGCCCTGCCGGCCGGTCACAGGGGCGTCATCGCCCCGGCGCTGGCGCACAGGTCCTGTGCAGCAGCGCCGGCAATCCGGTCATTCCCACCAGCGGTCGATGGCGGCGATCTGGTCGTCGGTCCAGCCGAAGTGGTGGGCAAGTTCATGCACCACGACATGCCCGACCAGATCCTGGATCGAGACATCGCCGCGTTCGGCCCATTCGTCGAGGATCGGGCGGCGGAACAGCCAGATGACATCGGGGCGCGTCACCTG
>JBKBRG010000158.1:0-5850 GCA_046292325.1 Tabrizicola sp. | reverse complement strand
TCCTGGGCGAGCGCCGGATTGCCCAGGCCGGCGGCGGCGACCGGGATGTCCGGGCGGCCTTCCTTTCGCGGCTGGAAAAGGCGGTTGGCACGCCGGACAGCGCGGGCTCGCTGGCGGCAAGGCTTGCGGCCTTCGATCAGGCCCTGCTCGAGGCGGCGGGACGCCCGGAATCCCAGACCCGGCTTGGCGCGATCGCGACCACCGCGAGATCCCTGGTCGACGGCCTGGCTTCGGCCACGCGCGACATCCAGGCGGCCCGGGCGACCGCGGACCGCCAGATCGGAGAGGAGGTCGGCAAGCTCAACCATGCCCTCACCCAGTTGCACGAGATCAACGTCAACCTGCGGTCCTTCACCGGCGCGGGGCGCGACGTTTCGGCGCTTCTGGACGAAAGGCAGCGCCTGATCGACGAGGTTTCGTCCATCGTTCCCTTGCGCGAGGTTCCGCGCGACCTGAACCAGATCGCCCTTTTCACCATCGGCGGGGCCCCGCTGCTGGACGGGTCGCCTGCGGTCATCGGCTTTTCGCCGACCCACACCATCACGCCCGAGATGACACAGGCGCTGGGCGGACTGTCGGGCATCACGATCAACGGCCGGCCCTACGACACCGAGGGCCCGGCAAGTCCGATCCTGGGGGGCACGCTGGGGGCTCTGTTCGCGGTTCGCGACAGCCTGGCCGTGGAGGCGCAGGGCAAGCTCGACGCGGTGGCGCGCGATCTTGTCGAACGCTTTGCCGCTCCCGGTCTGGATCCGACCCTCGCCCCGGGCGATCCGGGCCTTTTCACGGATGCCGGCCTTGCCTTCGACGCAATGAACGAGGTCGGCCTTGCCGGCCGGTTGCGGTTGAACGGTCAGGCCGATCCCGCGCAGGGCGGCGCGCTCTACCGGTTGCGCGACGGGCTGGGCGCGGTTGCAGAAGGCCCCCCCGGCAACGGAACGCTGCTTGCCGCGCTGCACGCGGCGCTTGCCGATGCACGGCCGCTGTCATCCTCGGGCTTCGCCGCGGGGTCGCGCAGCTTTGCCGCCCTGACCGGGGACCTGCTGTCCGACATCTCTGCCGGCCGGCTGTCGGCGCAGTCGGAGCAGAGTTTCGCGGCCGCCAAGCTGACCGCCCTGACCGACCTCGAGGCCCAGAACGGCATAGATACCGACCGCGAGATGCAGGAGCTTCTGGTGATCGAAAAGAACTATGCCGCGAACGCCAAGGTCATCCAGGCGGTGTCCGAAATGATCGACACCCTGATCCGGCTGGGGGCGTGATGCGGGTCTCGGTGGGTGACGCCAGTCTGACGAACATCCTGGCCCGCCAGGGCGCGGACCTGCGCGCCCAGGTCCAGCGCGCGGCGCAAGAAGTGGCGACCGGACGCAGCGCCGACATCGGCAAGGCCCTGCGCGGCGATTTCTCGCCGCTCCTGGCGGTCGATGCGAGCCTTGCGCGGCTGGCGGCCTTCAAGTCCACAGCCGCAGATGCGGCCTTTCAGGTCGCGGCGCAGCAGGCCTCGCTTCAGGGGCTGTCGCAGCTGGCCGGCGGCATCTCTACCGAACTGCTGGGCGCGCGCGATGTGGCGACCCCGGCCCAGATCGACACGCTTGCAGCCGATGCGCGCGGGCGTCTGGCCTCGGCAGTCGGACTGCTGAACGCCCAGGCCTCCGGGCGAGCCGTGTTTTCCGGTCAGGCAACCGTGACCCCTCCGCTGGGCCCGGTCGAGGATCTGCTGGCCGCGCTCGAAACGGCGGTGGCCGGGGCGACGACCGCGGGCCAGGTCGCGGCCGCGGTGACGACCTGGTTCGCGAATCCGCTGGGATTCGGCAGCTTCTACCAGGGCGGCCCGGCGCTGACGCCCGTGCCGGTGGCACCGGACGAGACGGCCGAGGTCTCGACCACCGCCATGGATCCGGCGATCCGGGATACCCTCTCCGGCCTTGCGATGGCGGCCCTTCTCGACCGGGGCGTCCTGGCCGGGGACCCGGTAGAACGCGCCCGGCTGGCCGCGACCGCCGGTCAGGAGCTGCTGCGCGGCGAAGACGCGCGGGTCACGCTTCAGGCCCGCATCGGCGCGGTCGAGGCGCAGATCGAAAGCGCCCGCACCCGCAACGGGGCCGAGGAAACCGCGCTTGGCATCCTGCGCTCCGAGACCGGCTCGGTCGATCCCTACGAGGCGGCGACCCGGCTGGAGACGATCCGGGCGCAGCTTGAATCGCTTTACCTTGTCACCGCCCGCGTCTCGCGCCTCAGCCTTACGGAGTATCTGCGATGATCCGCCTCATCCTGGCCCTGTGTCTCCTGGCAAGCTCGGCACTGGCCGAACCGATCCGGATCAAGGACCTGGTCGAGTTCGACGGCGTGCGTGGCAACGACCTGGTGGGCTATGGCCTGGTGGTCGGCCTGAACGGCACCGGCGACGGGCTTCGCAACGCGCCCTTCACCGAGGAGATCATGGCCAACCTGCTGGAACGGCTGGGCGCGAATGTGATGGGCGAGGAATTCCGGCCGAAGAACGTGGCCGCGGTCTTCGTGACCGGACAGCTGCCACCCTTTGCCCGGTCGGGGTCGCGGATCGACGTGACGGTATCGGCCATCGGCGACGCGAAGAGCCTTCTCGGCGGGACGCTGGTGATGACGCCGCTGAACGGCGCGGACGGGCAGATCTACGCCGTGGCGCAAGGCACGATCATCGCGGGGGGCGTTGCGGCGACGGGCGAGGCGGCCAGCGTGACCCAGGGCGTGCCCACCGCCGGGGTGATCCCCGCCGGCGCGCGGGTGGAGCGGGAGGTGGAGTTCGACTTCACCGACCTGTCGGTGCTGCGGCTCGCGCTGAAGTCGGCCGATTTCACCACGGCGGAGCGGATCGAGCGGGCGGTCAATGCCGAGTTCGGCCGTCGCGTCGCGCAGATGCAGGATTCGGGAACGGTGGCGGTGGATATCGGGGCAACCGGCATGGAGTCGCCCGCGCATGTGCTGGCGCGGATCGAGCGGATCCTCGTCGAGCCCGAGACCAGGGCCCGCGTCGTGGTGGACCAGCGGTCGGGGACGATCGTGATGGGGGCGGATGTACGGATCAGCCGGGTCGCGGTGGCGCAGGGCAACCTGACCCTGCGGGTCGAGGAGAGCCCGCTGGTCGTCCAGCCCAATCCTTTTGCCGAGGGCGAGACGGTCGTGGTGCCGCGATCCAATGCCTCGATCGGCAAGGACGGGACCGGGCTTGCCGAGATCAGCGGCGGAACCGATCTGGCAGAAGTCGTGGCCGGGTTGAACGCGCTGGGCGTGGCGCCGCATGACATGATCGACATCCTGAAAAGCATCAATGCCGCCGGCGCGCTGCATGCCGAGTTCGTCGTGAACTGAGCCGGGCGTCCTGCGCAGGGTCGCCCGTCCGACGGACCGCATGCCCGCGCGGCGCCGGCCTTGGCCGGGGTGTCCGGTGCGGAACGCCTGGATGGCATCGACGAGCATCCCGGCGCCCGACCGCGTGTCGGGACGGCCGGAGTTGACCCTGCGGGGGAGCGGGCGTAAGCGGGATGGCAACCCCGGATCAAAGCCAGACACGAGCATTCCCTTGGCCATTCACCTGCACCAGAACGACCTTCCCGACGGGCTGAGCCTTGGCCCGGTCGTCGCCATCGACACCGAGACCATGGGGCTTGATCCGCGCCGCGACCGGCTTTGCGTGGTGCAGTTGTCGGCTGGCGACGGCGAGGCGCATCTGGTGCAGATCGCCCGGGGCCAGACCCGGGCGCCGAACCTGGAGCGGTTGCTCGCCGATCCGGCGGTGCTGAAGCTCTTCCACTACGGCCGCTTCGACATCGCGGTGCTGAAGCGTGCCTTCGGCGTGACCACATCCCCGGTCTGGTGCACCAAGATCGCCTCGAAGCTGGTGCGCACCTTCACCGACCGGCATGGGCTGAAATACCTTCTGGCCGACCTGGTCGGCGTCGATGTCTCGAAGCAGCAGCAGACCAGCGACTGGGGCGCCGAGGTGCTGACCGAGGCGCAGAAGGACTATGCCGCCTCGGATGTCCTCTACCTGCACCAGCTGAAGGCCGAGCTCGAGGCCAGGCTGATCCGCGAGGGCCGGCTGGACCTGGCCGAACGGCTGTTCGCCTTCCTGCCGACCCGGGCCGAGCTTGACCTTCTGGGCTGGGAAGATGCCAATGACATCTTCCTCCACTGACCCCCTCGCCACCGGCCGCCGGGTGGTCCGCCGCGAGGCGGAGGCGCTGGAACGGCTGGCCGGAACGCTGGATGACAGTTTCGTCCGCGCCGTCGCGTTGCTGATGCGGGCCGAGGGGCGGGTCATCGTCTCGGGCATGGGCAAGTCGGGCCATGTCGCGCGCAAGATCGCGGCCACCTTCGCCTCGACCGGAACGCCGGCGCATTTCGTCCACCCGGCCGAGGCGAGCCATGGCGATCTGGGCATGGTGGCCAGAGGTGACGTGCTTCTGGTCCTGTCGAATTCGGGCGAAACGCCGGAACTGGCCGATCTGCTCGCCCATGCCAAGCGGTTTTCCATCCCGATGATCGCGATCTCTTCGCGCGCGGGATCGACGGTGATGCGGCAGGCCACGGTCGGGCTGCTTCTGCCCGAGGTGCCCGAGGCCTGCGAGAAGGGGATCGTTCCCACCACCTCGACGACGATGACGCTGGCGCTGGGCGACGCCCTGGCCATTGCGCTGATGGAACATCGCGCCTTCACGCCCGAACATTTCCGCATGTTCCACCCCGGCGGCAAGCTGGGCGCGCGGCTGTTGAAGGTGCGCGACCTGATGCATGCCGATCCGCCGCTGGTGCCCGAGACCCTGGCGATGGGCGAGGTGCTGGTCGAGATCACGCGCCGCGGCTTCGGGGTCGTGGGGGTCACGGATGCGGCGGGCGATCTGGCCGGCATCATCACCGACGGCGACCTGCGCCGCCATCTGGACGGGCTGATGCTGCACCACGCGGGCGAGGTGATGACCCGCGATCCGCGCACCATCGGCCCGGATGCGCTGGCCGGCGAGGCGCTGGCCCTGATGAACGACCGCAAGATCACCTGCCTTCTGGTGACCGAGCCCGGCAGTCGCCGCGCTGTCGGCATCCTGCATGTGCATGACTGCCTGCGCGCCGGGGTCGCCTGACCGTGGCGCGGGCTGACACGCACACCCGTGTAGTGGGCTGGCTGAAGGTCGTCCTGCCGCTGGCGGCGCTGGCGATCCTGTCCACCCTGTTCCTCGTCGCGCGGCGCATAGACCCCGAGGCCGCGCTGCCCTACGCCGAGGTCGATGTCCGCGGCCTGGCCCGCGAGCCGCGGATGACGGCGCCGACCTACGCCGGCACCACCTCGGACGGGGCTGCCCTGACCCTGCGCGCGGACGAGGCCCGACCCGCCGCCGAGGCGACCGAAGCGGCTGCGAGCGAACTTCTGCTGGAACTGGTCACGCCCGACGGCGCGCGGACCGAGCTTGCAGCGTCCAGGGCGCAGATGGACAGGGGCGCGCAACAGGTTGTCCTGTCGGGCGGCGTGATCGTCACCACCTCGTCGGGCTACCGGCTGGAAACCGAGGAACTCCTGGCCCGGCTGGACCGAACCGGGCTGGAAAGCCGCGCGCCGGTGACGGCAACCGGCCCGGCTGGCGACATCCGCGCCGACGGCATGGTGTTGCATCAGGATAGCCGGACCCCGGGCGCCTATGTTCTGGTTTTCAACGGGGGCGTCCGGCTGGTATACCGGCCGGGCGGCTAGAGGCGCTGCAGAGGTTTTCGCATGGCATTCACCTTTCGATCCTTCTCACTTGCCTTGGCGCTTTCGCTTGCGGCCTCGGTGGCGGCAGCCCAGCAGAAGATCGCCTTCGGGGACCTGAACCAGGACAC
>JBKBRG010000157.1:0-5874 GCA_046292325.1 Tabrizicola sp. | reverse complement strand
GCACCTGTAATAATCGGCTCGGACCCGGGGGCGGTACCCGGCGGCTCCACCAGACACCCGGCGTTGCGGGGGAACGGGGCCGAAATAGGATCGACGAACGACCAAAGAGGCCAGCTTTCGCCCGGTGAGCTACCACCGTTATCGGTGCATGAACACAGTTGCCAACGACAACCGTGCTCCGGTGGCGCTGGCTGCGTAAGCAGCTCGCAAAACCAAACCTAAGTCCTTGCGGCTAGCCCCGTAAGGCGGGGTTCGCAGGTACCTGGCAACAGAAACCTGCACCTTCCCCCAGCCGCCGTTCTTCGACTTCCTTCGGTCCCGCGTCCTGCCCCGCCAAAGCGAGGAATGACGCCGCCCCCGACTTCCGGCTTCTGACCGGCGGGCTTGCCCCGGCGCTGTGCGATCCCCACGTCGCCGAGGCCCTGGTGCTGGACCAGGTCGCCCTGGCCGTCGCGCAGGGGTCCGGCCTGGCCGAACAGGCACTGGATCATCTCGTCCGGCGGGCTGACTGTCATCCGGGGGTTACCCGGTGCGATTAGCCCTTCCCCTCTTCCGCCACCTCAGCCAACCTGCCCCGATGACACCGAAACTGGCCGACCTGGCCCGGACCTTCGCCCGCATCGGCTGCCTCTCGTTCGGCGGCCCGGCGGCACAGATCGCGCTGATGCACCGCATCGTCCTGGACGAAAAGCGCTGGGTCTCCGAACCCGACTACCTGCGCGCCCTGTCCTTCTGCATGCTCTTGCCGGGGCCCGAGGCGATGCAGCTGGCAACCTGGATCGGCTGGCGGCTGCACGGAGTGAGGGGCGGGCTGATCGCCGGGGGCCTGTTCGTGCTGCCCGGTGCCGCGGTGGTGCTGGCACTCTCGCTTTTCTACGCGGCCCTGGGCGAGGTGCCGGTGGTCGCCGCGCTGTTCGCCGGTGTCCAGGCTGCCGTCATCGCCATCGTGATCGAGGCGTTGATCCGGGTCTCGAAACGGGCCCTGAAATCGCGCGAGGCCCACATCATCGCCACAGGCGCCTTCCTCGGCCTCTTCGCGCTGGACCTGCCCTTCCCGGTCATCATTCTTGTCGCAGGTCTCTGGGGTTTCTTCCGCACCGCCAGCGCAAGGCGCGGCGCCGCCGCGCCGGCTGCTCCCGCAGCCCTCGCCCGATCCCTGCGCGCCGCGGCCGTCTGGCTGGCGATCTGGCTCGCGCCCCTCGGCGCCCTGATTCTCGCCTCGCCCGGACGCCTCGCCGAAATCGGGATCTTCTTCTCGAAACTCGCCGTCCTGACCTTCGGCGGGGCCTATGCCGTCCTCGCCTGGATGGCGCAGGAGGTGGTTCAGGACAAGGGCTGGCTCACGCTCAAGCAGATGATCGACGGCCTGGGTCTGGCCGAGACCACGCCAGGCCCGCTGATCCTGGTCAACGCATTCGTAGGCTTTCTCGCCGCGCACGGGGTCGGCGGCTGGACGCTGGGTCTTGCGGGGGCGGCCGTCGCGCTGTGGATGACCTTCGTCCCCTCCTTCCTCTTCATCTTCGCGGGCGCCCCCTTCATCGACCGGTTGACCCACATGCCGCGCCTGTCGGCTGCGCTGGCCGCGATCACCGCCGCCGTTGTCGGCGTCATCGCCAACCTCTCGCTCTGGTTCGCGCTGCATGTCCTGTTCGCCCATGTTCCCGAAACCACGCTCGGCCCCTTGCACCTGACCTGGCCCGACCCGACCAGCCTTCGCCGCCTGGGCGATTCTGGTCCGGCACTGGAACCTGGCCGTCGTGCTGGGTCTTTCGGCGCTCGGCTCGGCCCTGGCGGCGGTTCCCTGACGCCCGCATCATCCGGCGCGCGGCCACCCCTTCCCTTGGTCTCCGAATCCCCTATGCTGCAACCCAACCGGGAAAGGACGGCGCTCATGGCACGCACGATCGACTACGGCAACCTGATGCACAAAGCCATGCGGGGCCTGATCCAGTCGGTCCTGGCCGAGGTCGCCGAACACGGACTGCCCGGCGCTCACCACTTCTTCATCACCTTCGACACCACGCACCCGGGCGTGCAGATGGCCGACTGGCTGAAGGAACGCTATCCCACCGAAATGACCGTGGTCCTGCAACACTGGTTCGAGAACCTGAAGGTCACCGACGACGGTTTCAGCGTCACGCTGAACTTCGGCAACTCACCCGAGCCGATGGTGATTCCCTTCGACGCCCTGCGCACCTTCGTCGATCCCTCGGTCGAATTCGGACTGCGCTTCGAGACGCAGGAGCAGGACGAGGACGAGGTGGAAGAGGAACAGGACATCGAGGTCGAGCCCGAGGCCGAACGCCACGACGCCGAGATCGTCTCGCTCGACCAGTTCCGCAAGCACTGATGTCCGACCTCGCCCTGTTCCGCAGACGACTGCTGAAGAACCCCCGGCAGATCTCGGCGATTGCGCCGTCCTCGCGCACGCTGGCCAGGGCGATGACGCTCGGCCTTGGACCGAACAGCGGGCCGGTGGTCGAGTTCGGTCCCGGAACCGGGCGCTTCACCGAGGCGATCCTCGCGCGCGGCGTGCCGCCGGAAAACCTGACCCTGTTCGAGCTCGACGAGGAATTCGTGGCCTACCTGCGGCAGAAGTTCCCCGGCGTGACCGTCCACCATCTGCCTGCGCAGGAAGCCGCCCGGCTGGTCGCGCCCGGGGTCGGGACGGTGATCTCCGGCCTGCCGCTGCTCTCGATGCCCGAAGAGGTGCGCAGGGGCATCGTCGCCGCCGCCTTCGCCATCCTCGCACCCCGTGGCCGCTTTGTGCAATTCACCTACGGCCCCCGCCCGCCCCTGCCGCCCGAGACCATCGCGTCGCTTGGCCTGACGGTGAACCGGGGCAACAGGGTCTGGGCCAACCTGCCCCCCGCCACCGTCTATCGCTTCCGGCGCGCCTGACGCCTGCGGCATTTGCGGCTCCGACGCGGTATACCAATGTATGCCAATTGATTTCGCGGCCCCCCGGCGCTATGCGGGGCGCGAGAGTTTGCGAGGAGATTCCGATGACCGCGACCCGCACCGAAACCGACAGCTTCGGCCCGCTCGAGGTTCCCGCCGACAAGTACTGGGGCGCGCAGACCCAACGGTCGATCATCAACTTTCCCATCGGCTGGGAACGCCAGCCCGTCCCGATCATCCGCGCCCTCGGCGTCATCAAGCGCGCCTGCGCCGTGGTGAACATGGCGCAGGGCGACCTGCCGGCCGAACTGGGCAACGCCATCGTCGCCGCCGCGCAGGAGGTGATCGAGGGCAAGTTCGACGACAACTTCCCGCTGGTGGTCTGGCAGACCGGCTCGGGGACGCAATCGAACATGAACGCGAACGAGGTGATCTCGAACCGCGCGATCGAGATGCTGGGCGGCGTGATGGGCTCGAAGAAGCCGGTTCACCCGAACGACCATGTGAACATGGGCCAGTCCTCGAACGACACCTTCCCCACCGCGATGCATGTCGCCATCGGCATGCACACCCGCGACGTGCTGTTGCCGGGGCTGGAAAAGCTGTCGAAGGCGCTGTGGGCGAAGTCGAACGAATTCAAGGACATCATCAAGATCGGCCGCACGCATACCCAGGATGCGACCCCGCTGACTCTGGGCCAGGAATTCTCGGGATACGCCACCCAGGTGGACCGCGGGATCGAGCGGGTGAAGCTGTGCCTGCCGCATATCTACGAACTGGCCCAGGGCGGCACCGCCGTCGGCACCGGCCTGAACACCCGCGTCGGCTTCGACAAGCGTGTGGCCGCCGAGATCGCGAAGATCACCGGCCTGCCCTTCGTCACGGCGCCGAACAAGTTCGAAGCGCTGGCCGCGCATGACGCGATGGTCATGTTCTCGGGCGCGCTGAAGACCGTGGCGGGCAGCCTGTTCAAGATCGCCAACGACCTGCGGCTGCTCGGTTCCGGCCCGCGGTCGGGGCTCGGGGAACTGATCCTGCCGGAAAACGAGCCCGGCTCGTCGATCATGCCGGGCAAGGTGAACCCGACCCAGGCCGAGGCGCTGACCATGGTCTGCGCGCATGTCATGGGCAATGACGCGGCGGTGGGCTTTGCCGGAAGCCAGGGCCATTTCGAGCTGAACGTCTACAACCCGATGATGGCCTACAACGTGCTGCAATCGATCCAGCTGCTGGGCGATGCGGCCTCCAGCTTCACCGACAACATGGTCGTCGGCATCAAGGCCAACACGGCGCGGATCGAGAAGCTGATGAAGGAAAGCCTGATGCTGGTGACGGCGCTGGCACCGACCATCGGCTATGACAACGCCACCAAGGTCGCCAAGACCGCGCACCGGAACGGCACCACCCTGCGGGAAGAGGCCATCGCGCTTGGCTTCGTGGACGGCGAGACCTTCGACCGCATCGTGCGGCCCGAGGACATGATCGGCCCGAAGGGCTGAAACGGGGCGACGGTGGGCGAGATCGTCAACCTTCGCACGGCGCGGAAGCAGGCGGCCCGCAAATCCGCCCGCTCCCTGGCCGACGCCAATGCCGCAAGGCACGGGCGCACGAAGGCCGAACGCGAACTGGCCAAGGCCCGCGCCGAAAAGGCCGCGCGGGACCTCGACGCGCACAAGCGCGAGACGGAGTAACCTCCACTCAGCCTTGCACTGGCAGGCTCGCGGCAGGAGGTGCCCCGATGAAGGAATTGCCCGAGGCGATCTCGGCCGGCAAGCGGATCGTCCATCTCTTCTCTGCCAGCAGTGTGGCCGCTGGCGGAACTGTCCGCCGAAAGGTCGCCGATGTCGAACGCCTGATCGGTCGCGACCGTTTCCTGCACGAGGTCCGTCCTCGTGGCTATCGGGCCGTCGAAAATGCCGGTCGGTTCATCGTCTTCTGCAACCGCGAGCCGGTCCACATCCTGACCTGACGGTCCGTCAGGGGGCAAGACTTGTGGAAAAGTCCTGCAGGATCCTTCAAAGGATTTTGTCCCTGCCCCGCCGTTGCGCTAGGGTCGCGCCATGACCAGCCGCCCCGCCAAGCACTCTCTCACCCTGCATGGCCACCGCACGAGCGTCTCGCTGGAACCCGAGTTCTGGGACGCCTTCCGCGCCATCGCCGATGAACGTCGGACCCCCCTCAACGCACTCGCCGCCGAAATCGACGCCGCACGTCGCGGGCAGGAGGGGCTGGCCTCAGCCATCCGGGTCTTCTGCCTGAACCATTACCGGAACGGCCGCTCCCTGTCCGGCCAGTGACACCGCCGGAGCGGACCTGTAGTCCCCCGCCCCCGGACAGGCGGCAGCAAGGCCCAACCCGTCGCCGCCGACTGCGGCTTCCTTGATCGCAGACAGCGCCACAGCACCGGGTTGCGGCAAGCGGCCCGCATATCATCGGGCAAGGCGGATGCAGGCAAGGCGCGCTTGCCTGCATCCGGGGTTCTCAGTTCATTTCACTGGCGCGGTCGGCGGCGACGGCCTTTTCGGCCTCGGCCACGGCGGCGGCGAAGGCCTACAGCACCTCGGGCCCGCCCTTCACATTGGCCTTGAACCAGTCGAACACCGGCTGGACCGCGGCCTTGAAGGCGGCCTTCTCCTCGGCGGTGGGGACATAGATCTCGCCCCCGGCGGCG
This sequence comes from Tabrizicola sp., assembly GCA_046292325.1. GTDB lineage: Bacteria > Pseudomonadota > Alphaproteobacteria > Rhodobacterales > Rhodobacteraceae > Tabrizicola. Next base: position 302 of record JBKBRG010000157.1, on the reverse strand, counting down.
CGGAAATCGGCATAGGCCTGGATTTCCTTGCGCTTCGGCGATGCGAAGGTCGCCTGTTGCAGCGCCGCAAAGCCATCGACCACGATCTGCTGCTGTTCCGGGGTCAGCGACTTGAAGCGGTCGTTCGACATCCACCAGAAGGCGCCCATGTAGCTGTGGCCGTCCAGCGTGATGTATTTGATGCCCGCATCGGTGAACTTCATCGACATGATGTCGGTGATGCCGTTCGCGGTGCCTTCCACCACACCCGTCTGCAGCGAGGTGAAGAGCTCCGGCCACGGGATCGGCGTGGGAGAGGCGCC
>JBKBRG010000156.1:0-5888 GCA_046292325.1 Tabrizicola sp. | reverse complement strand
GATCCTGTCCCGCGCGGCCTTCTTCTTGGCCATCTTCTGCGCGTGGCGGGCCAGGTCGTCGGGCTCGGTGGTCGCAACAGGGTCGGTCATGGTCGGTCGTGTCCTTGACAAGAGGGGGATGCTTGCCTCAGGTGGGCTGGCGCTGGTTCCTGTTTATGACAGGCGAAGAGGGAATGCGACAGGCCGGAAACGACCTGAAAGCAGCCGCCCCCGCGACCGTGACCGGAGAGGTCCCTTGGCCACTGGCGAGATGCCGGGAAGGCGGGGGCCGTGGGGGCACACCCCCCGTATCCGCAAGCCGGGAGACCTGCCAGCGCAAGGACGCAACCGGCGGACGGGGTGTTCCGCGACCGGTGATCGGCGGCCGTCGGCTGCCCCTCGCTGGCCCACCCTTTTCGCCTTCTGGAAGGCACCGATGGGCACGACCCTTTTCGTCTGCACCACCTGCAAGGCCGGCCAGCCCGTGCCCGAGGGCGCACAGCCCCCCGGCGCGCAGCTGCATGCCGCCTTGACCGCCGCGCCAGCGCCCGATGGCGTCCGCGTCGTCGGGGTCGAATGCCTGTCGGCCTGCAACACCGGCTGCGCCGTCTCGCTCAGCAAGCCCGGCGCCTGGTCCTATGTCTACGGCCGGCTGACGCTTGACGACGTGCCGGCAATCCTGGAAGGCGCCGGGAAATATGCCGCCACCGCCGACGGCATCGTCCCCTGGCGCGACCGCCCCGCCGTCTTCCGCAAGCACAGCATCGCCCGCATCCCGCCCCACCCCCTGCCAGAGGCCGCCGAATGACCGACCTGACCAAGATTCCCGTCACCGTGATCACCGGCTTCCTCGGCGCCGGCAAGACCACCCTGATCCGCCACCTGATGCAGAACCCGCAGGGCAAGCGTCTTGCGATCCTGGTGAACGAGTTCGGCACCGTCGGCGTGGACGGCGACATCCTGAAGTCCTGCGCGGACGAGAACTGCCCGGTCGAGAACATCGTCGAGCTTGCCAACGGCTGCATCTGCTGCACCGTCGCCGACGACTTCATCCCGACGATCGAAAGTCTGATGGCCATGCCGCAGCGCCCCGACCACATCCTGATCGAGACCTCGGGCCTTGCCCTGCCGAAACCGCTGCTCAAGGCCTTCGACTGGCCGGCGATCCGCTCGAAGATCACCGTCGATGGCGTGATCGCCCTTGCCGACGCCGAAGCCGTGGCCGCCGGCCGCTTCGCCCCGGATGTGGCGGCCGTGGAGGCCCAGCGCGCCGCCGACGATTCGCTCGACCACGAAACGCCCTTGTCGGAGGTCTTCGAGGACCAGATCCTCTGCGCCGACCTGATCCTTCTGTCCAAGGCCGACCTGGCGGGGGATGCGGGGCTGGCGGCCGCGAAAGCGGTGATCGCCGCCGAGATGACCCGCCCGGTTCCCATGCTGCCGATGACCGATGGCGTGATCGACCCGCGCGTGATCCTGGGCCTGAACGCCGCCGCCGAGGACGACCTCGCCGCGCGCCCCTCGCACCACGACGGGGCCGACGACCACGAGCATGACGACTTCGACAGCGTGGTGATCGACCTGCCCGAAGTCACCGACCCAGAGGCGCTGTCCGCCGCCATCGTCCGGCTGGCCGAAGAGCTGAACATCCTGCGCGTCAAGGGCCATGTCGCGGTCGCGGGCAAGCCGATGCGGTTGCTGGTCCAGGCCGTCGGCGCCCGCGTGCGCATGCAATACGACCGCCCCTGGGGCGACGCCCCCCGTCGGTCGCGGCTGGTGGTCATCGCCGAGCACGACGACATCGACGCGGCCGCCATCCGCAGGATCCTGGGGGCCTGACACCGTGAACCACCCCGTCCCTTCCCTTGGGCTGAAGGCGCCCCCCTCCCCCCTCCGTGGGGGAGGGAGGGGGTGGGGGGGCTCCTTCACCCCGGGGGCGTGATCCATGCACGTCGTCTTCCGCGAATCCCACGGGCTGGAGGAAACCGAGACCCCCTTCGACCTCGGCCAGGACCCGGCCGACCTGGTGGTGCTCAGCTTTTCCGACAGCGACCTCGGGGCCTTCACGGCGGGGTATGAGCGCGCCCGCAGGGCGGGGTTCCAACCCACCGTCCGGCTCGCGAACATCATCGCGCTGAAGCACCCGGTCTCGGTTGACACCTACGCAGAGCGCACCCTCTCGGGGGCCAGGGCAATTCTCGTCCGCCTGATCGGGGGCGAGGCCTATTGGCCCTATGGCCTTGCCACGTTGCAGGACCTCGCCCGCCGCACCGGCACGGCGCTTGCGATCCTTCCTGCCGACGGCCGCCCCGATCCGCGGCTCGACGAACTTTCCACCCTGCCCGTCTCCACGCTTCGCCGTCTCCAGGCGCTCTGCGACGAGGGGGGCGCGGTCGCCGCCCATGCCGCGTTGGCGCAGCTGGCGCTGGCGGCGGGCATCTACGCCGCCCCGGTGATGGGCGAAAAGACCGTGCCGCAGATGGGGTTCTACGATCCCGAGCGCGGGGTCATTCCCGCGCCGGAGGCCCCCCACCCCCCTCCCCTCCCCACGGAGGGGGAGGGGAGGCTCCACGCTGCCGGGGCTTCCCTCCGGACGACGCCGCAGGACCATCCCGGGACCGCCATCCGCGGCTCTCTCCCCCCCGCGTGGGGGAAGGATGCAGAGGAGGGGCCGCCGGCCAAGGGCACCGTCCTCGTCACCTTCTACCGCAGCTATCTGACCTCTGGCGACACCGGTCCCGTGGATGCCCTGATCCATGCCTTCCGGGCGGCCGGCTTCGCCGCGCATGGCGCCTTCGCCCCCAGCCTGAAGGCCCCCGGCGTCGCCGACTGGCTGTCGGCCCGCCTGACCGCCGCACCTCCGGTCGCGATCGTGAACGCCACGGCCTTCTCGGCCAGGTCCGACGACGGCAGCACCCCCTTTGACGCCGCGCGCTGCCCCGTGTTCCAGGTCGCCCTGTCCACCGCCCGCCGCCGCGACTGGGCAGCGTCGGACCGGGGCCTGTCGCCCGCCGATCTGGCCATGCATGTCGTGCTGCCGGAAGTTGACGGCCGCCTCTTCACCGGGATCATCAGCCACAAGTCCCCCGGCAAGCGCCACCCGGACCTGCAATTCTCGCGCTTCGCCCACCGCGCCGACGCAGGCCGCATCGCCGCCGTCGTGGACCGCGTGACGCACTGGCACCGCCTGGCCACCACCCCCGCGCCGGACCGGCGGCTGGCCATCATCCTGTCCACCTACCCCGGCCGGCCGCACCAGATGGCCCATGCCGTCGGGCTGGACGCGCTGGCCTCGACCGGCCGCCTGCTCGACACCCTCGCCGCCGAGGGCTACCGCGTCACCGACGGCCAACCCCTTCCGGAAGCCCTGAGCGAAACCCTCGCCTGGCCCGTCGCCGACTATCTCGCGGCGCTCGACACCCTTCCCGAACCCCTCCGTCGGAACCTTGCCGAAGCCTGGGGCGACCCCACCGCGGACCCTTCCGTCCGGGACGGCCTGTTCCATTTCCCCGCCACCCGTCGCGGCCACGCGCTGATCGCGCTGCAACCCGAACGCGGCGAGGTCTCCAGCCGCGACAGCGACTACCACGACCTCGCGCGCACGCCGCGCCACGCCTATGTCGCCTTCTACCTCTGGCTTCGCGCTCAGGCGCCCCACGCCCTGATCCACATGGGCGCGCATGGCACGCTGGAATGGCTGCCGGGCAAATCCGTTGCCCTGTCCGACACCTGCTGGCCCGAGGCGCTGATCGGCCCCACCCCGGTGATCTACCCCTTCATCGTCAACGACCCGGGCGAGGCAGCGCAAGCCAAGCGCCGCATCGGGGCCGTCACCATCGGCCACCTGCCGCCCCCATTGGCGCAAAGCACGGTCCCGCCGGAACTCCAGCGCCTCGAACGGCTGCTTGACGAATATTCCACCGCCGACGGCCTCGACCCCGCCCGCCGCCGCCGCCTCATCGAGACGATCCGCGACGAGGCCGCCGCCTCGGGCGTCGCCGCCGACCTCGGCCTGTCCGCCAATGCCACCCCCGCCGAGGCGATCACCCGGATCGACCGCTTCGTCTGCGATCTGAAGGAAAGCCAGTTCGGCCAGGGCCTGCACATCTTCGGCGACGGTGACGGCGAACGCGAAGGCCTGCTTGCCGCCCTGAACGGCCAGCGCGTGGCGCCCGGCCCCGCGGGCTCCCCTCACCGGGGACGCAACGACGTGCTGCCCACGGGGCGCAACCTCTTTTCCGTCGACCCCCGCGCCGTGCCGTCGCGCAACGCCCATGCCCAGGGCGTGAAGCTGGCCGAAGAGCTGATCCGCCGCCACCTGCAGGACCACGGCGACTATCCGCGCGGGCTGGTGGTCGATCTCTGGGGCAGCGCCACGATGCGCACGGCAGGGGAAGAGTTCGCCATGGCCCTTCACCTCGCCGGCCTTGCGCCGAAATGGGACGATGGATCAGCCCGCGTCTCGGGCTTCGAGATCCTGCCGCTGGCGATCCTCGGGCGGCCAAGGATCGACGTCACTCTCCGCGTCTCCGGCCTGTTCCGCGACGTGTTCCCGACCCTCGCCCAGCTTTTCGAGGCGGGCGCCGAGGCGCTGAGCCAGCGCGACGAACCGCCCGAGGACAATCCCTATGCGACGCGACAATCCCGCGTCTTCGGCCCCAGGCCCGGCCTTTACGGCCTGGGCATGGGCACCGCCGCCGACACCTTCACCGACGAGGCCCGCCAGGCCGCCGGCGAAGCCTGGCTCGACGCCTCGAGCTGGGCCATCGGCCTCGACGGCCAGTCGCATGAGGCCCGTGCTGCCCTCGAACAGCGCGTCCTCGCCGCCGACAGCTTCGTCCATGCCCAGGACCTGCCGGAAACCGATGTCCTGATCGCCGCCGACTATGCCGCGCATGAGGCGGGCTTCGCCGCCGCCGTCGCCAGACTGGGCGGCAACAGACCCGCCCTCTACCACATCGACGCGACGCGCCCCGACACCCCGCACGCCCGCACCCTGACCGAAGAGATCGCCCGTGTGGTCCGCGCCCGCGCAGCCAACCCCGACTGGGTGCAGGGCATGATGAACCACGGCTTCCGGGGCGGGGCCGAGATCGCCGCCACGCTCGACCACATGGCCGCCTTCGCACACCTTGCGCAGGTGGTCCCCCCGCATCTCTTCGACCTCTACCACGAGGCCACCCTGGGCCGGGACGAGGTCCGCGACTTCCTCGCCCGCGAGAATCCCGCAGCACTTGCCGCGATGGAGGACCTCTTCCGCCGCCTCCGCGACGCGGGCCTCTGGCAGACCCGCCGCAACTCCATCGCCGCCAGGCTGGACGGTGCGGCATGACCTTCCCTTGCGCAGATATCCGCGGGTGGGTCGGGGGGCGAAGCGCGCCCGATGACCGAGCCGGTTGCACGCCCTTCGCGTGCAGAGGCGAGACAGAAGGCTTGCGCCGCAAGGCGCTCGGGTCTGCAACCCTTCCAACCCGCGGGCGCGCCACATGACCGCCTGGGAGATCAAGGGCTGGTGCCCCGGCGCGCTGCGCCCGATGCCCTCCGGCGACGGCCTTGTCGTGCGGATCCGCCCGCCGCTCGGTCGCCTCACGCCCGCACAGGCCCAGGCCATTGCGCAGGCAGCGGAAACCCATGGCAACGGCATCATCGACCTGTCCGCCCGCGCCAACCTGCAACTGCGCGGCGTGACCGAGGCCTCGCACCCCCGCCTGATCGACGACCTCCGCGCCCAGGGCCTGATCGACCCCGACATCGGGACGGAGACGCTCCGCAACCTGATCGTCGCACCCTTCCGGACCAGCCCCCCCACCCCATCCCTCCCCCACGCCGGGGGGAGGGAGCCGCCCATATCCGCCGTCCTGCCCGACGCTGACCCGCAGAGCCTCCCCTCCCCCCCGGGGGGTGGGGAT
>JBKBRG010000155.1:0-5898 GCA_046292325.1 Tabrizicola sp. | reverse complement strand
GATCATGACCTTCTCGGTCACCGCGCCGGACATGTCGATGGAAGAGATCAGCTGGTTCGTCGATGACACGGTGACCCGCGCGCTGCAAGGCCGCCCCGGCATCGGCCGCGTCACCCGCATCGGCGGGGCCGACCGCGAGATCCGCGTCGAACTCGACCCGGTGCGTCTGGACAGCTACGGCGTCACCGCACAGGCGGTCAGCGCGCAGATCGCGGCGACGAACGTCAACCTCGGCGCCGGCCGGCTGCGGCTGGGCGACGGCGAACAGGTGATCCGCACCCTGGGCGACAGCGGCACGGTCGAGACGCTGGCCGCCACCACCATCGCCCTGCCCTCGGGCCGCTTCGTCAAGCTGACCGATCTCGGCGAGGTGATCGACAGCTACGAGGAACTGAAGAGCTTTTCCCGCATCGACGGCGAACCGGGCGTCAGCTTTCTGGTGTTCCGCGCCAAGGGGGCATCCGAGGTCAGCGTCGCCGAACTGACCAATCAGGTCGTCGAGGACCTGCGGCAGCAGCATCCGAACGTCTCGATCACCATGATCGACGATTCCGTCTTCTACACCTATGGCAACTACGAATCCGCCATCCACACCCTTCTGGAAGGTGCCCTGCTGGCGGTTCTTGTGGTGCTGGCCTTCCTGCGCAACTGGCGCGCGACGATCATCGCGGCGGTGGCGCTGCCGCTGTCGGCGGTGCCGACGTTCTGGCTCATGGATCTCCTCGGCTTCTCGCTGAACCTGGTCAGCTTCCTGGCGCTGACCCTGGCCACGGGGATCCTGGTCGATGACGCCATCGTCGAGATCGAGAACATCGCCCGGCACATGCGCATGGGCAAGACCCCGTTCCGCGCCGCGATCGACGCCGCCGACGAGATCGGCCTGGCCGTGATCGCCACCTCGGCCACCATCGTCGCGGTCTTCGTGCCGGTCAGCTTCATGCCAGGCATCCCGGGCCAGTATTTCCGTCAGTTCGGCCTGACCGTGGCCATCGCCGTCATCTTCTCGCTGATGGTCGCGCGCCTCATCACGCCGATGATGGCCGCCTACCTGATGCGGTCCAAGGATGCGGCGGTCGGCCATGGCGAGGGCCACCGGGACGGCCTGATCATGCGCGGCTATCTCTGGCTCGTCCGCGGCACGACCCGGGTGCGGCGGTCGAAGCGCTGGCCCTGGCTGGCGCTGCCGACCTATTACATCACCCTCACCGCCGCCGTCATCCTGGTGATCTTCTCGGTCTTCGCCATGTTGCAGGTGCCCGGCAGCCTGTTCCCGCCCGAGGACGAAAGCCGCATCGTCGTCTCGGTCGAACTGCCGCCCGGTGCGACGCTGGACGACACCGCCGCCACCACCGACGCGATGCGCGAAGCGGTCAAGGACATCGACGGGGTGAAATCCGTTCTGGTCATCGGCGGCGCGGCGCCGCTGGGCGACCGCGACATCCGGCGGGCCACCTTCACCATCATCCTCGACCGGCTGGACAACGGGCTGGAGCGCAAGCTCATCGACCTCGGCCGCGCCCTGCCCGTGGTCGGCAGCCTGATCCCCGAGATCCCGTCCTCGGGCCGTCTGCGCCCGCAGCACGAGATCGAGACCGAGGTCTTCGAGCGGCTGAAGGCCGTCCCCGACGTGCGCGCCTTCAAGGTCGGCGGGCCCGGCGGCGGCTCGCGGCCCTTTGCCTATGACATCCTGTCCAGCGACGAGAACGATCTGAACCTCGCGGTGCAGAAGATCGAAGAGGCGCTGCGCGACGAGCCGATGTTCCTCAGCCCCTCGACCGAGGCCGCCCTGCCCCGGCCAGAGATCCAGATCACGCCGAAGGCCGACGAGGCCGCCCGGCTGGGCGTCACGGTGCAGCAGATCGCCAGCACCGTCCGCGTGGCCACGATCGGCGATGTCTCGGCCGCGCTGGGCAAGCTGTCGATCGACAACCGGCTGGTGCCGATCCGGGTCCAGCTGGACGAGGCCTCGCGCGATGACCTGGCCCGCATTTCGGCGCTGAAGGTGATGACCTCGGCCGGCCCGGTGCCCCTGTCGGCCGTGGCCACGGTCGAGGTGGCCGAGGGCCCCTCGGTCGTCAAGCGGCTGAACCGCCAGCGGGTCGCCACGCTTGGCGCAGACATCGCGCCGGGCTATGTGCTGGATCAGGCCACCGCCCGGTTCAACGAGATCCTGCCCACGCTGAACCTGCCGGCGACCGTCCGCGTCACGCCTTCGGGCGATGCCGAGATCCAGGCGGAACTGGTCGGCAGTTTCGTCAATGCGATGGTCCTTGGCGTCCTTCTGATGATGTTCGTGCTGATCCTGCTGTTCCACTCGGTCCTGCAACCGATGACCATCATCTTCTCGCTGCTCCTGTCGGTCGGCGGGGTGGCGGCGGCGCTGATCCTGACGCAGAACCCGCTGTCGATGCCGGTGCTGATCGGCATCCTGATGCTGATGGGCATCGTGGCGAAGAACGCGATCCTGCTGATCGACTTCGCCATCGAGATGCGGGCGCGCGGAATGAAGCGGATCGAGGCCGTGATCGAGGCCGGCCACAAGCGCGCCCAGCCCATCGTGATGACCTCGATCGCGATGTCCGCGGGAATGCTGCCCTCGGCGCTTGGCGTCGGCGAAGGCGGCGCGTTCCGCGCCCCGATGGCGATCGCGGTGATCGGCGGGATCATGGTCTCGACGGTCCTGAGCCTCGTCGTCGTGCCTTCGATGTATCTGGCGATGGATGACCTGTCGCGGTTCTTCTCGTGGATCCTCGGCCGGTTCATCGGCAAGAAGGAGGCCGAGCCGACCCCGCCCGATCCGCTGGCGCTGGCCGAAGGCATGGCGCGGGCCCAGGTCGATGTGGCGGTGTTGCAGAACCGGGTGTCGGTGCTGGAGGCGGCCTTGTCCCGCGCCACGCCCCGGCCGCACGCGGCGGAATAGGGTCAGGCCGCGGGCAGATGTCGCAGGCGGAAAGCCTCGGCCTCTGCCCCGGTCGGCGCGACGCCGCAGAAGGTCAGGACATAGGCCGGAACCCGGCGCAGGCGGACTTCGAGGCTTTCCTCGGAGCGGAGCGCGATATAGCCGACGTGGGTGAGGTAAAGCGTGCGCGCCCGGGTGTCGGCCTCGGTCTCGTCATAGCCGAAGCGACGGAACAGGCCGGTGATCGCGGCGATCCGGATCTCGTCGGCCTCGGCCATCGCGCGGGCGACGGCGGCATCGGTCAGCGACCAGGTGCGCATGGCGAATTCCAGCCGGCTGTCGAACAGCGCGCTGTCATACCAGCAGTCGAACAGGTTCAGCATCGCCTCGGAAATGGTCGCCGCGGGCGCCTCGCAGCGCGCCACCAGATTGGCGGTGTTCTTCTCGCGCCAGCGGTCCACCAACCCGGCCAGAAGCGCCTCGCGGTCCGGGAAATGCCAGTAGAAGCTGGTGCGTGACAGGCCCAGCCGTTCGGCCAGCGGCTTCACCTTCACCGCATCCACCCCGCCCTCGACAAGAAGGTCATAGGCTGCCTCCAGCCAGAGGTCGGGCGTGCCCCGCCAGCCGCGTTCCGGTCTTTGCATGGTCATGCGTCACCCTAGGCCCGGGTCGGTTGCAAAGACAAGACCACAAGAACTCGACATGTGTGTCGAGTTTTTCCTTGCGCGGGCATCGGGGCCGATCTAGCATCGGCCGGCCATCCAACGGCGTCACTCAATCCCGGGCCGCACCGATGTCGAACGATCCCCTCCTCCAGCCCTACCGCCTGAAGCATCTGACCCTGCGCAACCGGATCATGACGACCAGCCACGAGCCGGCCTATGGCGAAGACGGGCTGCCGAAGGACCGCTACCGGCTCTATCACCTGGAACGCGCGAGGGCCGGGGTGTCCATGGTGATGACCGCAGGGTCCGCCAGCACCAGCCGCGACAGCCCGCCGGTGTTCTCGAACCTTCTGGTCTGGAAGGACGAGATCGTGCCGTGGATGAAACGGCTGGTGGACGACTGCCACGAGGCGGGGGCGGCGGTGATGATCCAGCTTTCCCACCTTGGCCGCCGCACGCGCTGGGACAAGGGCGACTGGCTGCCGGTGGTGTCCTCGACGACCGAGCGTGAACCTGCCCACCGCGCGACCCCGAAGCCGGCCGAGGACTGGGACATCGCCCGGATCATCCGCGACTATGTCGATGCGGCGGAACGGATGAAGGCGGCGGGTCTCGACGGGATCGAGATCATGTGCCACGGCCACCTGCTCGACCAGTTCATGTCGCCGCTGACGAACACGCTGGACCCGCCCTATGGCGGCAGCCTGGAAAACCGCGTGCGGCTGACGATGGAGATCCTGGCGGCGATCCGCAAGAAGGTGGGGCCGGAGATCATCATCGGCATGCGCTATGGCGTGGACGAGATGGAACCCGGCGGGATCGACATCGAGGAAGGCGTGGCGATCGGAAAGATCTTCCGCGACAGCGGTCTGGTCGATTACCTCAACATCAACCGCAGCCGCATCCACACCGACCCGGCGATGACCGACCTGATCCCGGTGCAGGGCATGCGCTCTGCGCCCCATCTGGACTTTGCCGGCCGGATCAGGGCCGAGGTGGGGATGCCCACGCTCCACGCCGCCCGCATCCCGGACGTGGCGACCGCGCGGCATGCGGTGGCGACGGGCCAGGTGGACATGGTGGGGATGACGCGGGCGCACATGGCCGACCCGCATATCGTGCGCAAGATCGTCGAGGGCCGCGAGCACGACATCCGGCCCTGCGTCGGCGCCACCTATTGCCTGGACCGGATCTATCAGGGGGGCATGGCGCTCTGCATCCACAACCCCTCGACCGGGCGCGAGGCAACCCAGCCGCACGAGATCGAGAAGGCCCCGGTCCGGAAGAAGGTCGTCGTCGTCGGCGCCGGTCCTGCCGGTCTGGAGGCCGCGCGGGTGGCGGCAGAGCGGGGGCACGCGGTGGTGGTCTTCGAGATGGCCGACAAGCCGGGGGGCCAGGTTCGCCTGACCGCGCGGTCCAGGCGGCGGGCCGAGATGATCGGGATCATCGACTGGCGCGTCGCCCAGTGCCAGCGGCTGGGGGTGGAGTTCCGCTTCAACACCTGGGCGGAACGCTCGGACGTGCTGGCGGAATCTCCGGACGTGGTGGTGATCGCGACGGGCGGAATGCCGACGACGGGCGTCCTGACCGAGGGGAACGACCTGGTGATCTCGGCCTGGGACATCCTGTCGGGCGATGCCAAGCCCGGCGAGAACGTGCTGATCTATGACGAGGCCGGGGACCATGCCGCCCTGCAGGCGGCGCAGATCATCGCCGAGGCGGGAGGCCGGGTGGAGGTGATGACACGCGACCGGACCTTCTCGCCCGAGGTCATGGGGATGAACCTCGTCCCCTACATGCGGGCGTTGCAGGACAAGGCCGTGACCTTCACGGTGACCTATCGGCTCGACGCGGTGCGGCGGGCGGGAAACCGGCTGGAGGCGGTGATCGGGTCGGATTACATGAAGCTCGACAGGACGCAGTTCCACGACCAGGTGGTGGTGAACGCCGGGACGCAGCCGCTCGCCGATCTTTACTTCGCGCTGAAACCGGTCTCGGGGAACAGGGGGGCGGTCGATTACGATGCCCTCATCGACGGGCGGCCGCAGCCGGCGGTGGAAGGCTTCCAGCTGTTCCGGATCGGCGACGCCGTCGAGGCCCGGAACACCCACGCGGCGATCTACGATGCGCTGCGGCTGGTGCGGACCGTCTGAAGGCTGTGGCCAGGGTCAGGACCCATCACCACTACCCCGCCAGCGCGAAGAAATCGCGATGATCAACGGGTGCGGCCCGCCGCGCGGGGGGCGCAAGCCGCTGTCGGAGTAGTGGCAACGGGTCCTGAGCCTAGGACTTCTTCCGGCAGTAGAGTTCCATCCGGTGATGGATGATCTCGTA
>JBKBRG010000154.1:0-5903 GCA_046292325.1 Tabrizicola sp. | reverse complement strand
AGCGCGATCTCCCAGGCCTCGGCGACCTCGACCAGGTCGGCGGGGCGGATGACCAGCGTGTTGGGCGTGGCGCGGCTGATCGCCAGGTGTTCGACCGGCTGGTGGGTCGGCCCGTCCTCGCCGAGGCCGATCGAGTCGTGCGTCATGACATAGACCACCGGCACCCCCATCAGCGCCGACAACCGCATCGAGGGGCGGGCATAGTCGGTGAAGCACAGGAAGGTGCCGCCATAGGGACGCACGCCGCCATGCAGCGCCATGCCGTTCATCGCTGCCGCCATGCCGTGTTCGCGGATGCCGAAGTAGACATAGCGCCCCTTGCGGTCCTCGGGCCCGAACACGCCCAGATCCGGCGTCCTTGTGTTGTTCGACCCCGTCAGGTCGGCCGAGCCGCCGATGGTCTCGGTCACGACCGGGTTCACCGCCGCCAGCACCCTTTCCGAGGCCGCGCGAGTGGCCAGCCGGGGCTGGTCGGCCACGGCCTGCTTCTTCACCGCCCGGATGGCCGCGCCCAGTTTCGCCGGGGCGTCGCCCGCGAAGATTCGGGCGAACTCGGCCTGTTTCGCGGGCGACAGGGCCGCCAGCCGCGCCTCCCACTCGGCGCGCGCCCTGGCACCGCGCGCGCCAAGCGATTCCCACCAGGCCTTGATGTCGGCCGGCACCTCGAACGGCCCGCCCGGCCAGCCATAGGCGTCCTTGGCCGCCTGCAACTGCGCCTTGTCGGTCAGGGCGCCATGGCCCTTGGAGGTATCCTGTGCCGCGTGACCAAGCGCGATATGCGTCTTGCAGGCGACCATCGCCGGGCGGGGGCTGGCCTTGGCCGCAGTCAGCGCCCGGTCGATGTCCTCGGGGTCATGCCCGTCGCATTCGAACACATCCCAGCCGCTTGCCGCGAAGCGCGCCTTCTGGTCGGTGATGTCGGCGATCGACACCTTGCCGTCGATGGTGATGCCGTTGTTGTCCCAAAGCACGATCAGGCGGCTCAGCTGCTGCTTGCCCGCCAGACCGATGGCTTCCTGGCTGACGCCTTCCATCAGGCAGCCGTCGCCCGCGATGACCCAGGTGTAATGATCCTGGATCTTCGCCCCCCAGCGCGCGCGCAGGTGCTCCTCGGCCATGGCAAAGCCCACGGCGTTCGAGATGCCCTGACCCAGCGGGCCGGTCGTGGTCTCGACCCCCGCGACATGGCCGTATTCGGGATGGCCCGCCGTGATCGCGCCCCACTGGCGGAAGTTGCGGATCTGCTCCAGCGTCATGTCCGCATAGCCCGTGAGGTAGAGCAGGCTGTAGATCAGCATCGACCCGTGTCCTGCCGACAGGATGAACCGGTCGCGGTCCGGCCAGCGCGGCGCCTTCGGATCGAACTTCAGGTGCTTTTCGAACAGGACGGTGGCCACATCGGCCATGCCCATCGGCATCCCCGAATGGCCCGAGTTCGCCGCTGCCACGGCGTCCAGGGCCAGGGCGCGGATCGCGGTCGCGCGCATCCAGTGGTCGGGGTGCTTCTGGCGGAGGGTCTGGATGTCCACGGGCAGGATTCCTTCGGGCTGAACGGGTCACGGGGATTGCGCGCCGTCCTAACCAGCGCAACCGGCAAGATCAAGCTTGGAGCCCAAGGCCTTGGGAAGAAAGGCCGGTCGCCTTTCCCGAGTTTCGCGCTAAGATCGCCGGAAGCAGCGGATGGGCGATTCGGGACAGGGTCGTCCACGGGTGCGGGCGCCGGTTTGCGCCAAGGTGCAGGGGATAGGGATGCAGGAAATCACCGAACTGGAAAAGCGGATCGCCGCGGCGCTGGAACGGATCGGAAAGGGTCTGGACCGTCTGCCGGCACAGTCACGCGCCGCGCCGTCCGGCCCCGCCGCGGGGGCGAGCGCGACCGAGGCCCAGCTGCGCGCCCAACTCGAAGAGGAGAAGGCGCTGAATGCCCAGTTGCAGGCCCGCCTGCGTGCCGCCTCGGCGCGCGAGGCGAAGGGTGATCTGCAGGAAAAGATCGACCGTCTGACGCAGGAACTGGACGTGCAGGGGCTGGAACTGCAGCGCATGCGCCGGGTCAACGCGTCGCTGCGCGAACAGCTCGAGGCGCTGCGCACGGCACAGGCCTCTGGCCTGGCCGACCCCGGCCAGATCAACAAGGCGATGCTGGCCGAGCTCGAGGCCCTGCGCGCCCTGCGCTTGACCGAGATCGCCGAAATGGACGAGATCCTCGCCGCGCTCGAACCCCATCTGACGGAGGCCAGCCATGCCTGATCTGGAAGTCACCATCGGCGGCCGATCCTTCCAGGTCGCCTGCCAGCCCGGCGAGGAACATTTCCTCCGCGCGGCCGCGAGCATGCTGGACGCCGAGGCGCAGCCGATCGTGGCGCAACTCGGCCGGCTGCCCGAGGCGAAGATGCTTCTGATGGCGGGGCTGATGCTGGCCGACAAGGCTGCGGCCATCGAGGATGAGCTTCGCGCCGTGCGCGCCCGTGTTGCCGAACTGGAGGCGCGTCCGGTGGCCACGCGCGATGTCGCGGTGGTGCCGAAGCAGGTCTCCGACACCCTGGCCGAGATCGCCGCCCGGGCCGAGGCCATGGCCGCCCGGATCGAGGAGCAGGTGCGCGGATGAGGCTGCTTTGCCTGATTGCGGTCCTGCCCTCTGTCGCCGCCGCGCAGGAGTTTTCCACCCGGACCTATGGCTGCGACCGTGGCGTGCAGGTTCCGGCGACCTATGTGAACGGCCCCGATCAGAACCTGGCGGTGATCCATGTCGACGGCCGCCAGATCACGCTGGTCGGCGAGCCGGCCGCGTCGGGTGCGCGCTACGGCTGGCCATCGGACGGCTCTGGCTATGTCTGGTGGACCAAGGGGGACGAGGCCACCCTCTCCTGGAAGACAGCCGAGGGAGAGACGCCGCTGCTGACCTGCACCGCAGGCTAGGGCGTCTCGCCCGCCGGGCCGGCGTCAGGCGTTGGCTTCGCGGATCTTGTCCGCCGCCGCCTTGTCGAAGGCCACGCCCTTGGCCTCCAGAAGCTGGTCCAGTTCGCCCGAAAGGGTCATCTCGGTGACGATGTCACAGCCGCCGATGAACTCGCCCTTGACGTAAAGCTGCGGAATCGTCGGCCAGTCGCTGAAATCCTTGATGCCCTGGCGGATCTCCGGGTCGGCCAGCACGTTCACGTCCTTGTAGTCCACGCCCATGAAGTTCAGCACCCCCGCCACGCGGGACGAGAACCCGCACTGCGGCATCATCTTGGTGCCCTTCATGAACAGGACCACATCGTTCTTCTCGATCGTCTCGCGGATCGTCGCCTCAGCGCTCATCGCCTGATCTCCTGTTCGTCGTCCCCATCGGCCGCATGGCCAGCCGACCGGCTCAGCGCCAGGTAGGCGGCCATGCGCCGCTCGCTTTCCAAGGTCGCCGCCCGGCGTTGATCGAGGGCGGCGTCCACCGCTGGCGGCCTGCCGGCCCGGCGCTGCCTGCGCGACCGCAGCATGGTCACGATCCCCACCAGCGGCAGGATCGCCGTGACCAGGCCAGCGACGCCCGACCCGCCCAGACCTGCGCCCGGCGCCATCAGTCCGGCGCCTTCGTCGTCAGGGCCAGCGCGTGCAGCGCGCCGTTCGGCCCGTCCATCTTGCCCTTCAGCGCCGCATAGACCGCGCGCTGCTGCTGGACGCGGTTCATGCCCTTGAACGAGGCGTCGATCACCTCGGCGGCGAAATGCGCGCCGTCATCGCCCTGCACGCTGATCTTCGCGTTCGGGAAGGCCTCCCGGATCAGGGCTTCGATGTCGCGCGCTTCCATGGGCATGGGCGGCCTCCTTCGTCACTTCTCCCTTGATGTAAGCCGCAGGGGGTTGGCTCGCAAGAGCCGATCATGCCTGACGGGCCAGCCATTCGTCGCGCATCATGCCGAACAGGTGCAGGTCCACCGCCCGCCCCAGCTCGGGCCGCCACCAATGGGCGCGCTGGATGCCCTCGCGCCGGCAGCCGGCGCGTTCGTAGATCCTCATCGCGCGCAGGTTCTCGCCGCTGACATCGAACCAGAGGCGGGCGGCGTTCAGATCGGCGAAGGCATGGGCAAGCAGCGCGGCAAGGAAGGCATCTCCCATGCCGCTGCCCGGTCTGTCCAGCGCGAGGCGGCGCAGTTCGACGCGGCCGGTCGGATGGCCGATCTCGCAGAACAGGGCGAAGCCGGCGGGCCTTCCCTGCGGCTCCCAGATCAGCAGGCGGCTTTCGGGATCGGTCAGATACAGGGCCAGCTCGGCCTCGGTCTCGTCGGTCAGGACGGCCCCCATGTCGGGACGCGCGGTGATGGCGCGGATGAAGCCGAGGTCCCTGGCCGTTGCGGGGCGCAGGGTCATGGCTGCCACTCGCGCCGCAGAAGGCCCAGCAGCAGGCAATCGACGAACCGGCCATCGGCGCGCTGCCAGCATTCGCGGATCTGGCCCTCGGTCTGAAAGCCCAGCTTGCGATAAAGCCGCAGGGCGCGGGTGTTGTCGATGGTGACGTCAAAGCCGATGCGGTGGGCGTTCAGCGGTCCGAAGACCTGCGCCAGCACGGCGCGCAGCAGCGGCTCGCCCTGTCCGGGCTGCGTCACGCACAGGGCGCTCAGCCCATAGACGCGCGGCACCCAGGTCATCACCTGGGCAAAGCCCGTGACTGTGCCGCCAGGTTCCCACAGGAAGGCGAGGCCCGCGGCGATGGCGGTGTCAATCTCGCCCGGATCGGGCGGCTCGATCCACATCGCGTTCTGCGGCGCGGTCCACAGCGCTTCGATGGTGCCCGCGTCAGCCGGTGTGGCGCGGCGCAGCATCAGATGCCCAGGGCTTCGGCAAAGGCGCTGCGATAGAGGCGCGACAGCTCGGCCAGCGGCGCGGCCTCGGTGCCAAGCGTGACATTGGCGCCGCCGAACCGGCCGACCTGCGCCAGCGGCACGCCCGCCGCCCGGGCCGCCTCTTCCAGCCCGGCCAGGGCCGCTTGCGGCACGGCCAGCAGATAGCGGGCCTGATCCTCGCCGAAGAGAAAGCCGGTATCGGCGCTGTCGATCCAGAGGCCGAGCCCCGCGCCCTCGGCCATCTCGAAGGCCGCCAGCGCCAGGCCCCCGTCGCCGAGGTCGGTGCAGGCGCGGATGGCCTTGCGGTTCGCGCGGATGAAGTCGCCATGCCGCTTTTCGGCCGCAAGATCGACGGGGGGCGCATCCCCCGCCTCGATCCCGAAGGCCTCGGCCAGCAGGGCCGACTGGCCGAGATGGCCCTTCGTCTCGCCCACCAGCACCGCCAGATCGCCCTCTTGCGGGTGGCCCGCGATCAGCTCGTCCAGCGACTTCAGCAGGCCGACGGCGCCGATGGTGGGGGTGGGCAGGATCGGCTGGCCGTCGGTCTCGTTGTAGAGGGAAACGTTGCCCGAGACGATGGGCATGTCGAGCGCCCGGCAGGCCTCGCCGATGCCCTGAAGGGCGCCGACGAACTGGCCCATGATCTCGGGCTTTTCGGGATTGCCGAAGTTGAGGTTGTCGGTGGTCGCCAGGGGCAGGGCCCCCACGGCGGTCAGGTTGCGATAGGCCTCGGCCACGGCCTGCCTGCCGCCCTGCACCGGGTTCGCCTTGACGTAACGCGGGGTCACGTCCGCGGTGAAGGCCAGCGCCTTGCCCGTTCCATGCACCCGCACCACGCCCGCCGGCAGGCCCGGCGTCACGATCGTGTCGGCGCCGACCTGTGAGTCATATTGCTCGAAGACCCAGGCCTTGTGGGCATAGGAGGGGCTGCCGATCAGCGCCTTCAGCCCCGCGATGGCGCCGATCTGCGGCACGTCGCCCAGGGGCGCGGGGGCAGGGGTCGGCACCCAGGGCCGGTCGTATTCCGGCGCGCTGGAAGACAGTTTCGACAGCGGAATGTCCGCCTTCACCTCGTTGCCGTGCAGGA
>JBKBRG010000153.1:0-5903 GCA_046292325.1 Tabrizicola sp. | reverse complement strand
CGTCGGCGCGGGATCGGCGGGGTGCGCGATCGCCTACCGGCTGGCCGAGGCGGGCCGGCGCGTGACGGTGATCGAGCACGGCGGGTCGGACGCGGGGCCGTTCATCCAGATGCCGGGCGCGCTGTCCTATCCGATGAACATGGGGATCTACGACTGGGGCTTTGCCACCGAGCCCGAGCCCCACCTCGGGGGAAGGGTGCTGGCGACGCCGAGGGGGAAGGTGATCGGCGGGTCGTCCTCGATCAACGGGATGGTCTATGTCCGGGGCCATGCGAGGGATTTCGACACCTGGGCCGAAATGGGGGCGGACGGCTGGGCCTATGCCGATGTGCTTCCGTATTTCAAGCGGATGGAAACCTCGCATGGCGGCTCGGGGCCGGAGTTCCGGGGAACCGACGGACCGCTGCATGTCACCCGCGGCAAGCGGGAGAACCCGCTGTTCGACGCCTTCATCGAGGCGGGACGGCAGGCCGGCTATCCGGTGACGCAGGATTACAATGGCCGCCAGCAGGAGGGGTTCGGCCCCTTCGAGGCGACGATCCACGAGGGGCGGCGCTGGTCGGCGGCCAATGCCTACCTGAAGCCCGCGCTGAAGGGCGGGAATGTGCAGCTCGTGCGCGGCTTTGCCCGGCGCGTGGTGATGGAGGGCAGGCGTGCGGTGGGGGTGGAGATCGACACCCGCGCCGGCCGGCAGGTGATTCGGGCCGGGCGCGAGGTCATCGTCGCGGCCTCGTCCATCAACTCGCCCAAGCTTCTGATGCTGTCGGGGATCGGGCCCGCCGCGCATCTGAAGGAGCACGGGATCGAGGTCATCGCCGACCGGCCGGGGGTGGGGGCGAACCTTCAGGACCACCTTGAAATCTACATGCAGTTCGCGGCCAGCCAGCCGATAACCCTTTACAAATACTGGAATCTCTGGGGCAAGGCCTGGGTCGGGGCGCAATGGCTGTTCAGCCGCAAGGGGCCCGGTGCGTCGAACCAGTTCGAGGCCTGCGCCTTCATCCGGTCCAGGGCCGGGGTGGAATACCCCGACATCCAGTATCACTTCCTGCCCATCGCGGTCCGCTATGACGGAAAGGCGGTGGCCGAGGGCCACGGGTTCCAGGCCCATGTCGGGCCGATGCGGTCGAAGTCGCGCGGCTCGGTCACGCTGCGGTCGGGCAACCCGACCGACGCGCCGGTGATCCGCTTCAACTACATGTCGCACCCCGAGGACTGGGAGGATTTCCGCACCTGCATCCGTCTGACGCGCGAGATCTTCGGGCAGGAGGCGTTCAAGCCCTATCTGAAGGCCGAGTTGCAGCCGGGGCCGAAGGTGCAGACCGACACCGAACTGGACGATTTCCTGCGCGAGCATGTCGAAAGCGCCTACCATCCCTGCGGCACCTGCCGGATGGGGCGGGCGAGCGATCCGATGGCGGTGGTCGATCCCGAGTGCCGGGTGATCGGGGTGGAGGGGCTGCGGGTGGCCGATTCGTCGATCTTCCCGCAGGTGACGAACGGCAACCTGAACGGGCCGTCGATCATGACGGGCGAGAAGGCGGCGGATCACATCCTGGGACGCGCGCCCTTGCCGGCCTCGAACCTGGAGCCCTGGATCAACCCGAACTGGCGCGTTTCGCAGCGCTGACTTGATCCGGGTCAAGGCGCGACCCGGCGCCGGGCACCATGCTGTCGCGGACAGTCAACAAGGAGACCGGCATGTCGAACACCCCGCACACGCTGCAAGAGGAATTCCCCGGCGAAGCGGCGAAGATCAGCGCGCTGAAGGTATCGGACCCGCATTTCGCCAGGCTGCTGACCGACTACGACAGCGTGAACGACAAGGTGCATCGCGCCGAGACCCGGCTGGACCTCTTGACCGAGGAAGAGGAAGAGCACCTGCGCAAGCAGCGGTCGCGGCTGAAGGACCAGATCGCGGCGGCCTTGCGCAAGTAGCGACGGCTTGCCCTGCGCCTTCGGATGCCCCTTGCGATGGGCAGCGGGGAGGGCCGAAGGAAGCGACGATGGGTCAGCCGATCTCGTAGGGCAGCACGTCGCGGGCGTTGGGGTTGATCTTCAGCCGGCCCTCCAGCGGCGGGACGCTGCGCTGGTGGCAGTTCACCCGCTCGCAGATCCGGCAGGAGATGCCGATGGGTTCGAACCTGCCTTTCAGGTCGAGCCCGTCGGAATAGACGAGCTGGGGCGCGTGCTGCACCTCGCAGCCAAGGCCGATGGCGTAGCGGCGGACCGGGGCCAGGAAGGCCCCGGCCGGTTTCGAGACGTCGCGGGCAAGGCAGAGATAGCGGACGCCGTCCGGGGTCTCGGCCAGCTGGCGCAGGAATTGTCCCGGGGTTTCAAAGGCCTGATGGACGTTCCACAAGGGGCAGGCCCCGCCGAAGCGGGCGAATTGCAGGCGGGTGGAGGAGTGGCGCTTGGTGATCGTGCCCGCCTGATCGACCCGGACGAAGAAGAAGGGGATGCCCTTGGCGCCGGGGCGTTGCAGGGTGGAAAGCCGGTGGCCGACCTGTTCGATGCTGGCCCCGAAGATGTCGGCCAGCCGTTCGAGGTCGTGGCGCACCTCCTGCGCGGCGGTGAGGAAGGCGCGGTAGGGCAGGAGTGCGGCCCCGGCGAAGTAGTTGGCCAGACCGATCTTGGCGATGTCGCGCGCCTCGGCAGTGGAGAAGCGGGCGAGGTCGAGAGTGGCTTCCAGAAGGTCGTTCTGGGTCAGCAGCGCGACCTGGTGCAGGAGCTGGAAGCGCTGCGAAGGGGCAGAGGCGCGGGCCGAGATGTCGAGCCGTTTCGTCTGGGGGTCGTAATGCCGCAAGGGCGCGGTGCTGGAATAGTGCAGGCTGATCCCGGCGCGTTTCAGCAGGTCCTGCGCCAGGCTTTCGACGGGTTTGCCGCCGGTGGCCGAGGTCGCGAAATGCTCGGCCGCGCGGTCGATGGCGTCGAGATAGTTGTCGCAGTAGTGAAAGAAGTCGCGCACCTCCTCCCAGGCCGAGGGGCGAAGGTCGGCGTCCTCGCGCCCCAGCGCCTCATCCAGCGAGGCGAGGCGTTCGTGGGTCTGGCGATAGGCGCGGTGCAGGTCGAGGAAGGCGCGCGCCAGGGCAGGGGCGTTCGAGGCGGCAAGGCGCAGGTCGGCGAGCGGCGGGCTGGCGGTGGTGAACACGGGGTCGGCCAGCGCCTCGCGCATGTCGGTCACCAGGCGCTCGCTTTCGCCGACGGTCAGTTCGGTGACATCGAGCCCGAATTCCTGCGCCAGCGCCAGCACCACGGCGGCCGAGACAGGGCGGTGGTTGTTCTCCATCTGGTTCAGATAGGGCAGCGAGACCTTCAGCTTGTCGGCGAAGGCCTTCTGCGTCAGCGAAAGGCGGCCGCGGATCTCGCGCAGCTTGACACCGGCATAGAGCTTCTGGGTGGGCATGGCAGACCTTTTTGCAAAGCTATGCGGCGCTTTGCAAAGATCCGTCAAGCGGAGTCAGGCGGCGCCGATCTGCCGCGCGCGACGCATGACGAAGACGATGGCCGCCACCGAGGCGACCGAGGAGACGAGCATCAGCAGGATCAGCGGCAGTTCCGAGGATCCGGGGCCGAGGAGGATGCCGGCGACGGCGGCCAGGGCAGCTCCTCCGCCGATCAGGATGGCGCCACCAAGGCCCGAGGCGGTGCCGGCAAGGTCGGGGCGCACCGACAGCATCCCGGCATTGGCATTGGGCAGGCAGATGCCGTTGCCGAGGCCCATGAAGATGGTCAGCCCGAAGAAGACCGCGGGACCCGAAAGCCCGGCGAGGGTGAGGACGGTCAGCAGGGCAAGACCTGCGGTGGTGACCATGCAACCGATCAGGATCATCCGGTTCATCCCGATTCGCACCGAATAGCGCCCGGCAAGGAAATTGCCCGCCGCATAGCCGATGGCGGTCAGGGCGAAAAGCGCCCCGACCTCGGTCGAGGACAGGCCGAAGACCTTGTCGCCGACGTAAGGAGCGCCGCCGAGGTAGGCGAAGAAGCAACCCGAGGCGAAGGCGGCCGCGAGCGTGTAGCCCCAGAACCGGCGCGAGGCGAAGAGGGCGGGATAGCTGCGGACCTGGTCCATCAGGCTGACGCGGCGCAGGGTGGCGGTCTCTCCGAGGTCGGCCCAGACCAGGGCAAGCGTGGCGAGCCCGAGAACCAGGAGAAGGGCGAAGTTCGCCTTCCAGCCGTAGAGGTCGTCGAGGACCCCGCCGATGACCGGGCCGATCATGGGCACCAGGCTCATCCCCATGGTGACATAGCCGATCATGCTGGCCGCGCGTTCGTCGGCCACCATGTCGCGGACGACGGCGCGCGACAGGACCATGCCGGCGGCAATGACGGCCTGGGCCATGCGGAAGATCAGGAACCAGGTGGCGGTGGGGGCAAGCAGCGTGCCCAGCGTGGCCAGCAGGAACAGGACCAGCGACCAGATCAGCACGGCGCGGCGCCCGTAGCGGTCGGAGACCGGGCCGATCACGATCTGGAGAAGCGCGGAGAGCAGCAGATAGAGCGCGACCGACTGCTGCATCACGCCATAGGGGACGCCGTAATACGTCGCCATCCCCGGAAGCGAGGGCAGGAAGATGTTCATCGTCAGCGCCGAAAGCCCCGCCATCAGGATCAGCGTGACGATCTTCGGCGGTGTCGTCCGGTCCAGGAACACGGGATCTTGCATCGCCTCAGGGCTACGCCGGCCGGGCGGCAATGTCCACGGGCCGGGTTGGCCGCCGGGTTGACGGGTCGGGGTCACGCCCATCTGTGGAAGATGAAGAAGGCCCCCAGCGCGATGAACGCGAAGCCGAGCAGATGGTTCCACATCAGCGGCTCTTTCAGGTAGAGGACAGAGAAGGCGGCGAAGACGGCCAGGGTGATGACCTCCTGGATCGTCTTGAGCTCGGCGGCGTTGAAGTAGCCATGGCCGATGCGGTTGGCCGGAACCTGCAACACATATTCGAAGAAGGCGATCCCCCAGGAGACGAGGATCACCGTGATCAGCGCGCTTTCCTTGAATTTCAGGTGCCCATACCAGGCGAAGGTCATGAAGATGTTCGAGGCGAGCAGCAGGCCGATGGTGATGACTGGGATGGGCAGGGTCATGGTGTCCTCGCAAGTCGGGTGCGCGAGGCATAGCGCGGGGCTGCGCCGGGTCAAAGGCTTTGCAGATTTGCGATTTGATGCGTGGCCTTTCAAAACGGTTTGCAAATTTTCTGATTCCTGCTTCTCGCACCCGGTGCCTTCCCCTAGATTGCGCGCAAGCATCAGCCGTGGGGGAGCGCGCGATGAAGGACATCCTCGAAGAGCTTGAGGCGCGTCGCGCGGCCGCGCGGGCCGGGGGCGGCGAGCGTCGGGTGCAGGCGCAGCATGCCAAGGGCAAGCTGACGGCGCGCGAGCGGATCGAGCTTCTGCTGGACGAGGGATCGTTCGAGGAGTTCGACATGTTCGTCGCGCACCGCTGCACCGATTTCGGGATGGAGAAGGACCGCCCCGCAGGCGACGGCGTGGTGACCGGCTGGGGCACGATCAACGGCCGGCAGGTCTATGTGTTCAGCCAGGACTTCACGGTCATGGGCGGCTCGGTCAGCGAGACGCATGGCGCGAAGATCTGCAAGATCATGGACATGGCGATGCAGAACGGCGCGCCGGTGATCGGGATCAACGATTCCGGCGGCGCGCGGATCCAGGAAGGCGTGGCCAGCCTTGCGGCCTATGGCGAGGTGTTCCAGCGCAACATCGAGGCCTCGGGCGTGGTGCCGCAGATCAGCCTCATCATGGGGCCCTGCGCGGGCGGGGCGGTCTATTCCCCGGCGATGACCGACTTCATCTTCATGGTGAAGGATTCGTCCTACATGTTCGTCACCGGCCCCGACGTGGTGAAGACCGTGACGAACGAGGTGGTCACGGCCGAGGAA
>JBKBRG010000152.1:0-5914 GCA_046292325.1 Tabrizicola sp. | reverse complement strand
AAATCATCATGCCGGCGACATAGAGCACCACGCCCGTCCCGTTGTACCAGGGCGCCTTGCCCTTCGGATCGCGGAACAGCACCCGCATCGCCGCGACCTGCGCGGCCAGCAGGGCGAAGACCGCGAGCGCATGCCAGGGCTTGCCCCAGATCGCCAGAAGGCAGACCACCAGAAGCTGCGCCATGCCCATCACCGTGCAGGCGATCCGGGCCGCGACCTCCGGCCCCAGCACCACCGGCAGGGACCGGACCCCATGCTGTCGGTCGCCCTCCAGGGCCTTGAAATCGTTCAGCGTCATGATCCCGTGCGCGCCAAAGGCATAAAGCGCGGCGATCACCACGCACTCGAACCTCGGCGCGGTGCCCAGCAGCACCGCCGCCCCGGTGAACCAGGGCAGGCCCTCGTAGCTCAGGCCCACCAGCCCCGGCCCCCACCAGCCCGACCGTTTCAGCCGCACGGGTTCCGCCGAATAGGCCCAGGCCGCGATCACGCCCACCACCGTCGCGCCAAAGCCCCAGGGCCCCAAGAGCCACCCCACGGCCAGCGACAGGACCGTCATCGCCAGCGCGATCCACAGCCCCCAGCGCCCCGGGATCCGCCCCGAGGGGATCGGCCGGTGCGGCTCGTTCACCGCATCGACATGCCGGTCGCACCAGTCGTTCGCCGCCTGGCTCATCCCGCAGACGATCGGCCCCGCGAGGACCATGCCCCACAGCACCGTCGCCCAGTTCGCGCCGAGCGGCACGCCGGACGACACCGCGCCACAGAGATAGGCCCAGACCGGCGGGAACCAGGTGATCGGCTTGATCAGCGTCAGCATGGCACGGGGTTCCGGCCAGCTTTGCGGGGGATGGATGAGTGCGTCGCTCATGTGTCAATTAAGCCTGACACTTTCGAGTCTGGCAAGGATTACATTGCCGCGGCTCCCGGCGCCCGGCGGCGGACCGGGCGGGGCGGCTACCGGGGCGCAATCTCGAACCGGCAGGCGGCATCGCCGCAGGCGCAACAGGCCGTCTCGCGCACCTGCACGTCGGGCCAGACCAGCCGCCCGTAAAGCCGGCGGAACACCGCCACATGCCAGATGCACTGCGGGGTCACGGCCCGCCACCCGGCCACCAGCGGGTTTTGCGCCACCGCCACCACCAGAGGCCGCGACCGCTCGACCCGGAAGGCGCCCGTTCCCGCAAAGGTCCAGGCATGCCGGGCAATCGCCCGCGTCAGGATCGGGGCCGCCAATGCCCCCGGCAGCCTTTGCAACACCGCCTGCACCGGTCCGGGAATCCGGTGGGCGAGGATGTAGTCCCCCGTCGCCAGCCCCGCTTCCTCCAGCAGAGCCTCCGCCGCCGGGCTGAGCCTCCGCAAGGCCTGATGCAGAGCAGCACAGTCCGTTTCCGGCAGCATCCCGGCGTCCGGGGCGGGCCGCTCGACCCCGGCCCCGGCCAGCACGGCGGACAGCAGCTTGCCCTCCCCCCGCCGCTCCAGCACGTTCACGAGTTGCAGGATCGCATTCGGCCCGATCCGGCCGGCCTCCATTACTCTGCCGGCTCCTGCATCTGCGCGCGCCCGCCGCCGCAGGCCATCGGTCCGAGGTCCGGCACGGCCCGGTCGGCCGCGCGCTCCTTCATCTGCGCCTTCACCGCCGCCCGCCGCTCGGCCGCCCGTGCGGCCCTGTCGGCCGAAGCCTCCCAGTCGGCCATCTGCGCCTCGGCGATGGTGCGCGAGGTGTCGAAGCCGAAGTCCAGGTTGTCCCGCCTTACCGGCCGGAAATAGCCATGCTTGCCGAGGTCGTAGAAGCTGCGCCGCACCCCGGCCCTGAGGAAGGCCTTGAGGCAGCCCAGGAGATACCGCCGCCGGAACCCCGTCCCGCGCCAGGGGTAATGGAACAGCGCCTTCTTCATGTAGAAGCGGCGGTAGTTCTTCAGCACCCCCTCCAGAAGCGCCCCGCGCGTCATCGCGGCGGGCTTCATGATCGGCGTCACGAAATTGTATTTCGAGAAGTCGAAGACCTCGACCTGATCCCGGATCTCCTGGAACAGGGGCGTGAAGGGCCAGGGCGTATACATCGACCAGTTGGCCAGGTCCGGCTGCCAGTCCCAGGCCATCCGGTAGGTCTCTTCCAGCGTCTCGGGCGTCTCGTTGTCGAGACCCACGATGAACTGCGCCTCGGTGAAGATGTCGGCCTCGCGCAGCAGGCGGATCGCCTCCTTGTTCTGGGCGACGGTGGTCTCCTTGTGGAAGAGGTCCAGCTTCAGCTGCGCCGCCGCCTCGGTGCCCAGCGAGACATGCACCAGCCCCGCCTCGCGGTAGAACTTCAGCAAGTCCTTGTCCCGCATGATGTCGGTGACGCGCGTGTTGATCCCCCATTTCACCCGCCGGTTCAGGCCGCGGTCGATCAGCTCCTGACAGAATTCCACGAACTTCTTCTTGTTGATCGTCGGTTCCTCGTCGGCCAGGATGAAGAACCCGACCCCGTGATCGGTGACCAGCCGCTCGATCTCGTCGGCGACCTTCCTGGGGTCGCGCACCCGGTAATCCCGCCAGAACTTCCACTGCGAACAGAAGGAACAGGTGAACGGGCACCCGCGTGCCATGTTCGGGATCGCCACCTTCACGCCGAGGGGAATGTAGATGTAGCTGTCCCAGTCCAGGATTGACCAATCGGGATCAATCCCGTCCAGGTCCTTGACCGTGCTGGCGGCCTGAGTCGAAACGATCTCCCCGTCCACCGCGAACGCCAAGCCCTTGATCTTGCGCTGATCCGCAGGCCAGCGGCCATCCCGCACCGCCTCGGCCAAGGCCACCATGATCTCTTCGCCCTCGCCCCGGACGATCACGTCGACCCAGGGCGCCTCGGACAGGACCTGCCGGAACATGAAGGTCGCATGCACGCCGCCCAGCACCCGCAAGGCCCCCGGCACGACCTCCGACGCGATGCGCAGAACCTCCTCAGCCTCATAGATCGACGGCGTGATCGAGGTGACCCCCACGATGTCCGGCTGCAACTCCGCCAGCTTCGCCCGCAGCACCTCCGGCCCCAGGTGATAGGTCATCGCATCCAGGAAATGGATGTCCTCGAACCCCGCCCGCTTCAGGCTGCCCGCCAGATAGGCGACCCAGGCCGGCGGCCAGTTCCCCGCGATCTCGGCGCCGCCGGAATGATAGTTGGGGTGGATGAAGACGATGCGCATGGGCGACCCCTTCCGTGCCAGGGCACACGCCACGGGGGCGGTGTCAACCCAGATTGACAGGTGGGCGGAAGGAGCGACTTGATCTGGATCAAGCCTGGTCGCTGGCTTCCTTGTTCAGGATGCCGAACTTGCGCAGCTTCACATAGAGAGACTGGCGCGACAGGCTGAGCAGATCGGCCGCCGCCGCGCGGTTGTTGCCCGACATTTCCAGCGCGGCCTCGATGCACATCTTCTCGATGATCTCGGTCGTCTCGTCCACGATCTCCTTCAGCGTGGAATAGCCGACCAGCCGCATCACGTTGCGCAGACCCTCGTTCTCGGCACCGGGGGCAGAGGGCCAGACGATGCTGTCCTTCAGGACCGAATCCCGCGCCACGATGGCGATGATCTGCTTGCCGCGGTCCTGAAACAGCGTGGCCGACAGTTCGACCGAGACCTCGCCCATGTAATCGGTGTTCAGCCGGGTGCGATAATGCCGCAGGGAGCCAAGCCGCTTGACGTTGTCCAGCAGCACCTTCAGGTCCACCGCCCCCCGCGACAGGAAATCGGAAAAGGCGCGGTCGATCACCACCGACAGGCTGTGACTGTCGGTCAGGTTCAGGAAGGCCTCGTTCGCGGCCTTGATCGTGCCGTTTCCGTCCAGGAAGACGATGGCATCGGTGCCCTTCTCGAACAGGTTCTGCAACATCAGGCTGCGGTCGCTTTCCTGCGACTGCGCGCTTTCCGACAGGCCGATCCGGCACAGAAGCAGCCGGTCACGCGCGGCGCGGAACAGCTTGGCGTTGATCTTCACCCGCTGCGCGGTGCGCCGGACGGTCAGGTCGAGATAGCTTGTGGCATCGCTGGTCGCATTCCGCGCGAGGGATTCGATCAGCTCGCCCCGCCGCCGGCCATCGAACTCTTGCGCGATGGGGGAATTCAGCAGATCGTTCCGCGCCGCGCCCAGAAGCCGCGCGGCGGAACTGTTCAGATCGACGATCCGCCCGGTGGTTTCCGACACGATCAGCAGCGGGAAGGAGTTTTCCTCCATCAGCACGCGATACCGCGTTTCCAGTTCGCGCTGCGCCTCGTGATCGCGCCCGATCGCACGATGGGCCAGCACCAGCTGCTGCTGAACCTCGGCCAGGGGGCGCAGGTCGCGCCCCATCATCACGACGCGGCCCTGCCAGCTGCGCAGGGTGTAGCGCACCGGAAACTCGTACTGGACGGGCCCCGCGTGATTCAGCTCCATCGCCGGTCCGGTGTCGGGCTGGTCCAGCCGCGCGCTCAGCTTGGCCCAGCTTTCCTCGGCGAACAGGGATTGCAGCGGGCGGCCTTCCCAGCCGACGGCCAACCCTGCCAGCCCGGACTGGGGGTTCGCGATCACCGCCTCGATGACGCGGTCCGGCCCGATGACGAGCGTAAGATCGGACGCGGCACCCAGCAGGTCCAGGACAGCCCGAGCCTCGCCCGAGGCACCACCCTCGCCCGATTGCGGGTCACCGTGACGTTCCAACTCCATCCCCTTTCGCGGCAGGCATCCGGCGCAGCTTTAGGGTCTTGCGCCCCCCCCGATCAAGTGTCAGGTCCTGCTTGCAGCCCTCATATTCCGCAAGCAGTGCAGAAACATCGCGCAAGACGCGGTCGGCGCAGGTCTCGCGCAGCAGTTCGTCGTCCGGAACGGGGATCGCCCCGCCCACGAAGATGCACATCTCGCCGCGCGACAGAAGCCGCAGCGTCCGCACCAGCGCAGCGCCCGATTGCAGCGCCGCCGCGCAGCCGATCGAAACCAGCACGAGGTCGAAGCGGTTCGCCGCAAGAAGCTGGGTCAGCTCGGTGGCGGCCGGGGCCACGCGGACCACGACGCCACATCCGGCCGCCCGCAGGCGCAGGGCCAGGACGAAGGCGCCAAGGGTGTGCTGTTCGGCTTCGGCCACCAGCACCAGCGCGGTGGGCCCGGAGATCGGGCTGGCCACGTCAAGGATCTCGTCCACCCGGCGGACGAGTTCGTGCAGCCGCTCGACGCGCAGCGTGACATCGACAAAGCTGACACGGTCGGCCGCCCATTGCTCGCCCAGGGACCGTGCCGCCTCGGGCACATAGGCGCAGGCGACGGTGGCCGGATCGACACGCAAGCGATCCATCGCGTCCAGAACCTGCGTCGCGTCGAATACCCGGTCCTTCGCCAGAACCTGCATGAATTGGTCCAGATGCTCACGCCTGACCGAAGCGTTCTGACAGCTGCGATCCGAGACCAAACGGTTCAGCGCCTCCCACGCAAGGCCGGCAAAGGTGTCATGACCGCAGTCGACCTCGGCATCGGATGTTCCGTTGTCACGCATCGGCAACCCTTCCGCGCGGTGGCGCTGATGCCCGGCCACTTTACCACTGCCTCCCGGCAATGAGAAGCCCGCGACTCGCGTATCTCATGACACTCCAATCCGCCGCTCATGTCCACATAAATTGACACCCGGGGCCCGCCAGCCGCGCCGGCCAGCAGCATAGTGTTGTTTTGCAGGGATATTTTCTGCCGCAGCGCGACGATCTTCACGATGATCCGTTCGCTTGGTCATGCGTCTGGCTCGCGGAATTGTGTAAATTTACGTTGACAGACAATGCGCCCTGACTACGTTTGATGTCAATGTGGTTGAACTCGAGGCGTTAGGATGTCCGCGACTGCCTCTGCCCCGCGCCCCCGCCCGCTGTACACGCCCAGCCAGCGCGCCCGGCGCGATGCGACCGTCTGG
>JBKBRG010000151.1:0-5967 GCA_046292325.1 Tabrizicola sp. | reverse complement strand
ACCGAAGAGGCCGGTGATCACGGTCGCCCCCCAGAAGGACATCTGGCCCCAGGGCAGGACATAGCCCATGAAGGCGGTGCCCATCATCAGCAGGTAGATGATCATGCCGACGATCCAGGTGATCTCGCGCGGGGCCTTGTAGCTGCCGTAGTAGAGGCCGCGGAAGATGTGCACATAGACGGCGAAGAAGAACAGCGACGCCCCGTTCATGTGCAGGTAGCGGATGAAGTAGCCGCCATTCACGTTGCGCATGATGTGTTCGATCGAGGCGAAGGCCTTGTCGACATGCGGGGTGTAATGCATCGCCAGGATGATCCCGGTGACGATCTGCAAGGCGAGGCAGAAGGTCAGGACGATGCCCCAGATCCACATCCAGTTCAGGTTCTTTGGCGTGGGGATCATGAGGGTGTCGTACATCAGCCCGACGATCGGCAGGCGCTGGTGCAGCCAGCGCTCACCGGCGGTCTTGGGCTCGTAATGGTCGTGCGGAATTCCGGCCATGTGTCTGATCCTTACCCAAGCTTGATCGTGGTTTCGTCGAAGAAGGTCGCCACCGGCACGTCAAGGTTCCGTGGCGCGGGGCCTTTGCGGATGCGGCCGGCGGTGTCGTAGTGCGAGCCGTGGCAGGGGCAGAACCAGCCGCCGAACTCGCCGGCGCCGTCGCCCAGCGGCACGCAGCCCAGGTGGGTGCAGACCCCCATCATCACCAGCCATTCGCCCGCCTCGTCGAGCGTGCGGTTCTGGTCCGATGCATCGGTGCCCGGCTTGTTGGCGTTCTCCGAGTTCTGATCGACCAGGTCGCTCAGCGGCGTGGCGCGGGCGGCCTCGATCTCTTCGGGGCTGCGGCGACGGATGAACACCGGTTTGCCCAGCCATTTCACCGTCAGCTGCGTGCCGACCTCGACGGCGGACACATCGACCATGATCGAGGCGAGCGCCCGGGTATCGGCCGACGGGTTCATCTGGTTGATGAGCGGCCAGACAGCAGCGCCCGTGGCAACCGCCCCGGCGCCCGCCGTTGCATAGTACAGGAAATCCCGCCGAGTGCCTTCGCCGGTGCCTGCGTGATCGTCTGCGTGGGACACGAGATCTTCTCCCCTATCGGACCGGGGGCGCCGGCCCATATGACTTGAGGGGCAATGGAAACCCATGCCCCGCCGCGCGTGTATCTAGCCAAGGCTTTCTGCCGCGTCCAGCGGACAAAGTCGCGCAGGGCCGCATTTCTTCTGCGGCAGAGGGTCGCCTGTGGCCCTGCGGTCGCGGGGCTCAGGCGACCGGTGCCGTGGCGCGCATGGCGGGACGTTCGGCGAAGGCGGCATGCCAGGCGGCAAGCGCGGGATGGCGGGATCGCCAGTCCCGGTCGCCATGACGGAAGTCCAGATAGCCCAGCGCGCAGCCGACCGCGACCTGCCCCATGTCGATCGGGCCGGCGAGATGGCTCATCCAGCGGTCCTCCAGCACGGCAAGCGCGCGGGTCACCTTCTGCCATTGCGCTTCGATCCAGTCGGCAGAGCGGGCAGCCTCCGGACGAAGGTGCATCTCGTAGCGCATCAGGACGGCGGCTTCGGCGATGCCGTCGCCCGTCGCCTCGATGGTCAGCGTGTCCCACAGCTGCGGGGCGGCCGGGTAGAGGCGGGCGTCGAGCAGCTGGTCGAGATAGCGGGTGATCACCCGGCTGTCGTAAAGCGCGGGGCCATCGGGGCGTTCCAGGGCCGGGATCTTGCCCAGCGGATTGCGGTCCACCGGCAGCGTGCCAGGGTCGAGCGGGTTGCCCGCGGCGGGAATCAGGGTGACACGATCGGCCGCGCCCACCTCGTGCAGCAGGACCATCACCTTGCGGACGAAGGGCGAGGCGGGGGCGTGGTAGAGCTTCACCCGCGCGTCTCGCGCAGTCGGAAGCGGGCCATGAGGCCCGCGTCAACCTCGTAGGTCCGGCCCCGGAAACGCACCGCCCGGCGGAGGCGGGCGGTGGCGTTGGTCTGGCGGTCCTCGGCCCGGTCGGCGGGACGGTGGAGCGACAGGCCCTCGCCCAGATCATCCAGCGCGTCCTCGGCCCGCTGGTCGGTGCGGCCGGGATGGGCGGCGGAGCGGACCCAGCGGGTCACCGCCCAGGTCGCCGAAGCGACGAGGCCGAGGCGCAGGGCCAGCGGGATCAGGGGCGCGAGGGGCAGGGGCATGGGGACCTCCGGGTTGCTGCGGCGACTGTAGGGGCGAAGGGGTGCGCTGTAAACGGTTGGGTGGGGTGTCCACGGTGGACAAACCGGGTAACTTCCTGAATTTCAATGGCTTGGTCGCGGACGGTAACGGAAACTCAACGGGTGGACCGGCGCCTGCTGGGTCACGCATGGCGGTATGGCGGCTTTCACGGGCCGCTCCTCGCTCGCCCTCGACATCCCGTCGCCTGTTCCCCCGCGCAGGGTCGCGCAGTCCTTGACGAGCAGTCTACCGCAGCCTTGCCAGCCAGTCGTTCACCGCTTGCGTGATCGCCTCGGGCTTTGTGCCGCTGGTATAGTAGCTGGTGAAGGGCACGATCTGCGGCGGGTCAGCGAGGTGAAGCTCGGTCCGGTAGCTGGTGCCGTCGCTGTCGGTGCTGACCCCGACACGCGCCTCGATCAGCCGGTCGAGCGGATGGCTTTCCTGGCTGAGACCCCGGACCGAACGCACCGTCCGGGTCAGACGGCCCGTGGCGCGATCCAGCGTCAGCCGCACCCGCTGCACCATCAGCGCGCCGATCAGGACCGGCACGCCGACACCGATCAGCAGCAGCATCGCCCCACCCAGGATCTCTCCCGAGGCAAGGATTGTCATTCCTCCGTAGGCAAGGACAAGCGCCATGGCAATCATCATGAGGCCGATGCGCCACGGCCGATCCTCGATCATCAGCAGATCGCCTGAGTTGTGGATGACCTTCACGGCAGGTCCCGGATCAGGGCAGCGATGGCCTGCGCGGCCGCGTCGCCCTGCGACAGGGCATCGGCGGCGCGGGCGCGCATCTCGGGTGTCTTGTTCTGGTTCAGCTTCCAGGTGCCTTCGACCGAGGTGACGCGGAAGCGGAAGGGCAGGATCATCCGCATCATCCGGGGCATCGCGCCTTCGGTCATCTTGGCGCTGGTCCAGGGGCGCTTGCCGGTGATTCGGCCCTCGTGCTCGGCGGACAGCGCGTCCACATGCGGGCGCAGCGCGGCTTCGGGCAAGGGCTCCAGCAGTCCGCGCAGGTGGACGGCGACGTAGTTCCAGGTAGGAACCTGGTCGGGGACCAGCGCATGCGGGCCATACCAGTCGGGCGAGACATAGGCATCCGGGCCGGAGATGGCGAGGAGCGCAGGCGCAGGCAGGCCGGCGCGGGCGATGGGGTTCGAGCGGGCGAGATGCAGCTCGGCAAAGCTGGCGTCCTCGTTCAGCAGGAAGGGGATGTGGGCGGCCAGCGGGCCTTCCGGGCCGTTGATGGACAGGACGCCGAAGCCGCGCGCCCTGGCGAAGGCGAGGTTCCTCTCGCGCGGGGTCTGTCGGAAGGCGGGGTTGGGGTGCAAGGGTGATTCTCTCTGCGCGCGAGCCGGGGAAAGAACAGACTCCTTCGACGGATCCTGCAAATCCTTTCGAAGGGATCCGGGGCCCGGCTGGGCGGCCAGAGGGACTGCATCCGGCCGCGTAGGCACCATGCCCCCGGATCCCCCGGAACATCCGGGTCCGGGTCAGGCACCGGCGCGCGCCTGGCGATCAACGGAAAAGGCCGCCGAGGTTTCCCTGGCGGCCCTGATTCCCGTGCTGGGCTGCGCAGCCCAGCCCTGACGCGATCAGCCCTGACGCGCCTTGTAGCGCTTCTGCGTCTTGTTGATCACATAGACGCGGCCCTTGCGGCGCACGATCTGGCAATCGCGGTGACGCGTCTTCAGCGAGCGGAGCGAGTTGGCGACTTTCATGGTCGACCCTCCTTCTACGCGGCGCGAAACTGCGCCAGATTGAAACCCATGCTTCCCGCAGGAAGCGGCGAATGGTGGGCGGTACTGGGATCGAACCAGTGGCCACTACGATGTCAACGTAGTGCTCTACCGCTGAGCTAACCGCCCTGTTGAGCCTTGCATCCGCGCCGGTCCCCTTCGGTGAAACGAAAAGGACGCGGAGCGAACCGCGTCGGTCAGGCGGGGTCTATACTGACAAGTGTCACGGGCTGCAAGGGGTTTTGGCTTTCCGGATTATCCGGCTATATCGAAGGGAAGACCCCCCTGCCCGCCAACGGGAGCGCCGATGAAAAGGACCGAGACCGAGGCCTATGTCCTGACCCGCCCGGCCCGCCGGACCTCGCCGCTGATCTTCGCCTCGCCGCATTCGGGCAGCGACTATTTTCCGGATTTCCTGGACCGGGTGGCGCTGGACCGTCGGTCGATTCGGTCCTCGGAAGATGCCTTCGTCGACCGGTTGTTCGACATGGCGCCGGAGATGGGCGCGCCGCTGCTTGCCGCGCGGGCGCCGCGGGCCTTCGTCGATCTGAACCGCGCCGCCGACGAGCTGGACCCGGGCGTGATCGAGGGAATCGCCCGGGCGCCGCACAACCCGCGCATCTCCTCCGGGCTGGGGGTGATTCCCCGCGTGGTCGCCGGGGGCCGGGCGATCTATCGCGGCAAGCTGAAGCTGGCCGAGGCCGAGGACCGGATCCGGCGCTTCTGGCATCCCTACCACCAGGCGCTGGCGGCACTGGTCGAGGAGACGCGCGCCACCTTCGGGCAGGTGGTGCTGATCGACTGCCATTCCATGCCGCACGAGGCGATCGAGGCGCATACCCGCCCCGGCCAGCCCCGGCCCGAGGTGGTGCTGGGCGACCGCTATGGCGCCACGGCCGGGCGCGAGGTGGTGGACCGGGTCGAGGCCGCCTTTGCCGGGGTGGGGCTGCGGGTCGGACGGAATTCGCCCTTCGCGGGGGCCTATGTGGCGCAGGCCTATGGCCGGCCGTCATGCGGGGTGCATGTGGTGCAGGTCGAGATCGACCGGGCGCTCTACATGGACGAGGCGAGAATCGAACCGCTGGCCGGGTTCGCCGACTTCCGCGCGCTTCTGTCCGGGGTGGTCGCCGAACTGGTGCAGCCTCCGGGCGCGGCCCTGGCCGCCGAGTAGGTCTGCCCGGCACGCGCCGCTATCTCAGCGCCCGGCCCTTCATGATCGCCTCCTGCCCGAACCTGGCGCGGATGGCGTCGGTGGCCCGTTCGGCGGCGGCGCGGCGGCGGGCTTCGGGGTCCAGCAGGTCGTGGGTGAGGTCGGCCTGATCCTCGGGCGCGAGGTCCGAGATGCCCACGCCGATCAGGCGGAAGGGACCCCGCGTGCCGGCATGGTCGAACAGGTCGCGCGCGGCGCGGTAGATGCGATCGGTCAGTTGCGTCGGATCCGGCAAGGCATGGCGGCGGGTGACAAGCTGGAAGTCGCCGGATTTCAGCTTCAGCGTCACGGTGCGGCCCGCCAGCCGTTTCGCCTTGGCGCGGTCGGAAACCTGTTCGGCCAGCCGCCAGATATGGCCGTCGAGAAGGTCGGGATCGGCGGTGTCCTCGTGAAAG
Source organism: Tabrizicola sp. (assembly GCA_046292325.1). Taxonomy (GTDB): domain Bacteria; phylum Pseudomonadota; class Alphaproteobacteria; order Rhodobacterales; family Rhodobacteraceae; genus Tabrizicola. Next base: position 424 of record JBKBRG010000151.1, on the reverse strand, counting down.
GTGGTCTCCTTCGAGATCGACTTCGGCTTGTCGTCCCGGTTCACCCGCCGCGTGTCCATCCCCCGCGCCAGATGCCAGAGCCGGTCGCCCATCGACCCGAAGCGGGCCGTCAGATCGGCCCGGTCCCACCGCAAGAGGTCGGCGATGGTGCGGATGCCGGCCTGTTCCAGCGCCGTCTGCGTCGCCGTGCCCACGCCCCAGATGATGCGGACGGGCTTGGGGCGCAGGAAGGCCTCGGTCTCGTCCCGGCCGATGACGGAAAACCCGCGCGGCTTGTCGAGGTCCGAGGCGACCTTGGCGAGAAACTTGTTGTGCGACAGGCCGATGGAGCCGGTGAGGCCCAGTTCGTCCTCCATCCGCCTGGTCAGCCGGGCCAGGAGCACCGCGGGCGGCGCGCCGTGCAGGCGTTCGGTGCCGGAGAGGT
>JBKBRG010000150.1:0-5980 GCA_046292325.1 Tabrizicola sp. | reverse complement strand
GACCTCGACCTGCCGGGGGGTCAGCCGGATGTCTGCCTCTGCCAGGCGAGCCCGGATCTGCCGGGTCACTGCCTCCGGGGGTGAGCCGGCGGCCGCAAGTCCGGACCAGTGCCCCTCGGCAAGTGCCACGACGACAGGCGATATTCTCCGACAGGTTTCGATGGCGCGGGCCTCGAACGGGCGGCGCGACTGACCATCCCGACCGAGACACAGGTTCAGGGTGACCCCGCGCGCCGGATAGGCGACGAACGTCAGTTCGTCGACCAGCGTGGTCTGACGGTAATAGTCATTGTAATAGCGGCTGCGCTGAAAGGCATCGGGGGCGATGTCGGCAAGCCGGTAGAGCCCGGCTGGCACCCGCGCGAGGTGCAGCGCATGGTAGGGATCCAGCAGATAGGCGCCGCCAAGATATGTGCTGTCAAGCTGCCCGAAGACAGGGCTGCCGGCGGCTGACTGACGGAACATGACCTGAGGAGCGGCCCCGTCGCGATAGGCCAGAACAATCAGGTTGTCGGGCGCAACCGCCCGGTGGAACCAGGCCCAGAGCGCGCTTTCGAAGCCCGGACGACCCAGGCGCCGGACGGCCTCGGCAAGTGCCTCCTCGGCACAGTCGGGGTGTGCCAGCATCATACCTCTCTGGGGGTATATACCACCGGAAACCGGGCCGGCTATGTTCTCCAGATAGCTTCGGGGGTATGGAAGCGTCAATGACGGCTGCGGTGGATCTGCGAGGGGTGGTCAAGCGTTACGGAACCGTCACCGCGCTGCACGGAGTGACGCTCAGCATCGCGGACAACGAATTCTTCACGCTTCCTGGCCCCTCCGGCTGCGGAAAGACCACGCTGTTGCGCCTGATTGCCGGGTTCGAGGACATCTCCGAAGGTGAGATCCGGCTCTTCGGCCTGGACATCGCCCGGCTGGAGCCGAACCTGCGTCCGGTGAACACCGTCTTCCAGAACCACGCCCTGTTTCCGCACATGTCGGTGCTGGACAACGTGGCCTTCGGGTTGAAGATGAAGGGGGTGGACCCTGCCGCCCGCCGGGCTCGGGCGGGCAGGATGCTGGACATGGTGCACCTTTCCGCCTTTGCCGACCGGCTTCCGGCCCAGCTTTCGGGCGGCCGGCAGCAGCGCGTGGCGCTGGCCCGAGCCCTGGCCCCGGAGCCGAAGGTCCTGCTGCTGGACGCGCCGCTGTCGGCACTGGACCTGAAGCTGCGCCAGGCGATGCGGGTCGAGCTGAAGCAGTTGCAGGAAGAGACCGGGATCACCTTCATCTTCGTCACGCACGACCAGGAAGAGGCGCTGTCCATGTCCGACCGGATCGCCGTGACGAGCGCAGGCCGAGTGCAGCAGATCGGGCCGGCCCGCGAAATCTACGAGGCGCCGGTGAACCGCTTCGTCGCCGACTTCATCGGCGAGACCAACCTGCCGGAGGTCCGGGTCGAGACCGTGTCCGACGGCCGCGCCACCGTGGTCCTGCCCGGCGGCGTCCGGATCGCCTGTCCCTCGGCCAGTCGGACCGCGGGAACGCATCACCTGTCGATCCGCCCCGAGCGCCTGACGATCTCGGACAGGGCCGAACCGACGGCTACCGTGGAACGTGTGGTCTACCTCGGAACCGACCTTCAGGTGATCGCCCATCTCGACGGCGGCCGGCCGATCACGTTGCGCATGCAGAACGCCGCCCGCAGCAGCCTGCCCGAGCCGGGTCAGCGCATCGGCCTGCATCTGGAGGAAGGCGGCGCCCGCCTTCTGGCCGACTGATGGCCGCGCCCGGTCACGACACGCCCTCTGGCGATGCGGCCGACCGCGGGCTGGTCCGTCCGCTGCTGTTGCCCAGCTGGCTGGTGATCGGCATCCTGATGGTGCTGCCGGTGGCGCTCATGGCAGTCTGTTCCTTCCTGACGCGGGAATTCCGCGGCGGCGTGATCTGGGATTTCACGCTGGCCGCCTACGACCAGTTCTTCCTTGACCGCGGCCTGTTCGGAGACGAACCGCCCCGGCTCGAATGGACCTGCATCACGATCTTCTGGCGCTCGATCTGGCAGGCGGGGCTGGCCACGCTGCTGTGTCTGGTCATCGGCTTTCCGACCGCCTGGTTCATCGCAACGCGACCGGCGCGGACGCGCGGGCTCTGGCTGTTCCTGATCACCATACCCTACTGGGTGAACCTGCTGATCCGCACGGTTTCGCTGCGGTTCCTGTTGCGCGACACCGGGCCGATGAACGGCGCGTTGCAATCGCTTGGCCTCATCGACGCACCGCTTCCGATCATCAATACCAACCTCGCGGTTCAGATCGGGCTGTTCTACAGCTACCTGCCCTTCATGGTCCTGCCGATCTATGTCGCGGTCGAACGCTACAATCCCGCCCTCTCGGAAGCCGCCGCCGACCTTTACGCCAGCCGCTGGGCCACCTTGTGCGAAATCGTGCTGCCGGTGGCAAGGCCCGGAATCGTCGCCGGCTGCATCCTCGTCTTCATCCCGTCGCTTGGTGCCTTCCTGGCGCCGGACCTCCTGGGCGGGGCCAGGACCTTCATGATCGGCAGCCTGATCGACGAGCAGTTCCGGGGCAGCCAGGGCAACTGGCCCCTTGGCGCGGCGGCGGCGATGATCCTGATGACGCTCGTCCTGATCGTGCTGCTGTTTCACGCGCGCGCAAGGAAGGGCCCCGCGATGAGCCATCCGTGGATCCGGACACCAGCTCCCCGTCTCCGTCCTCTCCCGGCCAGGGACAGGGGGGCTACCCAGCCCCGACGCCACGCACAGGTCCGGCCATCCCGCGCCTCCCATCCCCCTTGTGGTAGGGCGGCGGGGTGGGCGGGCCACCGAGAGGAGGCGCACCCATGAAAGGCGCCTCTACGATGCGATCTGGACGAACCTCAAGAAGTGAAAACCTGCCGCCCATCGGTCCCTGCGGGCCTCTTCGCGCGACACCCGCGCAGAGCGTCCGCAGGACAGCGACGAGCGGCCCAAGGGATCGCCCCCATGCGCCTTGCCCTGCTTCAAGCCCCCTCTCCCTCGGGCGACCCCGATCTCGCCTGCACCCAGGCCGAGGCCGCCCTCACCTCGGCCGCAGCCCTGGGCGCGGCGGCCCTTGTCCTGCCGGAGGTCTGGCTGCCGGGTTACAATCAGCCCGACATTCCGGCCGGGGCCCTGACCCTCGACAGCCAGCCCATGCGGCGCCTTGCCGCCGCCGCGAAGCGCCGGGCAACGGCGCTGGTGGTGGGCTATGCCGAGCGCGACGGAGATCGCGTCTACAATTCTGCCGCCTGTTTCGGGCCGGATGGGTCGCTTCTGGCCAACTACCGCAAGATCCAGCTCTACGGCCCGCGCGAGCGGGCAATCTTCCGGGCGGGTGACGCCCATGTCACCTTCCGCCTCGGGGAAGCGACCGCCGCGATCCTGATCTGCTATGATGTCGAGTTCGCCCCGCATGTGAAGGCGCTGGCCGACCGGGGTGCGACCGTGATCCTCGTGCCGACCGCAAACATGCTGCCCTTCACCCATGTCGCGCGCCACACCGTGCCCGCGATGGCCGCGAACCATGGGGTCTCCATCGTCTATGCCAACTACTGCGGCCAGGAGGGCGACCTGACCTATGCCGGCGGCAGCCTGATCGCCGGACCGCACGGCGAGGTTCTGGCCCAGGCCGGCGAACATTCCGCGCTGCTGATTGCCGACATCCCGCCGCGCGATCCGGCCCGGCTGTCCACCCAATCCACCGACCTCAGGATCCTGCCATGACCCGCCTGCCCGCCCACGACATCCTGTTCACGCCGATGCGGATCGGGCCCAAGGTGGCGAAGAACCGCTTCTACCAGGTGCCGCACTGCAACGGCGGCGGCTACCGCGACCCCTCGGCCGTCGTGGAAATGCGCCGCACCAAGGCCGAAGGCGGCTGGGGCGTGATCTTCACCGAGCAGACGGAAATCCACCCGACCTCCGAGATCACCCCCTTCATCGAACAGCACCTCTGGGACGACCGCGACATCCCGGCCCTGGCCCGCATGGCCGAGGCGATGAAGTCGCACGGCGCGCTGGCCGGCATCCAGCTGGCCTATTCCGGGATCAACGGCCCGAACCTCTATTCGCGCGAGGTGCCGCTGGCGGTGACCGGCGGGCCGATCCTGACCTTCACCGCCGATCCGGTGCAGGCCCGCACCATGGACAAGGAGGACATCCGCAATCTCCGCCGCTGGTTCCGCAATGCCTTCCGCCGCAGCCAGCAGGCGGGCTTCGACCTGATCTGCCTTTACGGCGCGCACGGCTTCGGGATCCTGCAACATTTCCTGTCGCGGGCCACAAACCACAGAACGGACGAATACGGCGGCAGTCTGGAAAATCGCGGCCGCTTCCTGCGCGAGATCGTCGAGGATCTGCGCGAGGTCACCAGGGGCGAACTGGCCGTCACCCTGCGCATGTCGCTGCACGAGGCCGGGGCCCATGGCTTCTCGAATGCCGAGCTTCGCGATTTCATCGCCATGCATGCCGAGTTGCCCGATCTCTGGGATCTCGCCCAGGGCACCTGGGAGGCCTGTTCCGGCACCAGCCGGTTCAAGGCCGAAGGCGCGCAAGAGGATCTGGTCAAGGGGATCAAGACCCTGACACCGAAGCCGGTCGTCGGGGTGGGGCGCTTCACCTCTCCCGATGCGATGGTGCGGCAGATCCGCGCCGGGATCCTGGATTTCATCGGCGCCGCCAGACCCTCGATCGCCGATCCGTTCCTGCCGGTGAAGGTGGAGCAGGGCCGCTACGAGGACATCCGGGAATGCATCGGCTGCAACATCTGCGTCACGGGCGACATGACGGGTGGCATCAGCCGCTGCACCCAGAACACCGCCTTCATGGAGGAATGGCGCAAGGGCTGGCATCCGGAGCGCGCCCGGCCCAGGGGCCGATCCGAAAGCGTTCTGGTCGTCGGGGCGGGGCCGGCGGGGCTTGAGGCCGCCCTGCAAGCCGCACGGCGCGGCTACCGGGTCACCCTCGCCGAGGCCACCACTACCCTTGGCGGTCGCGTGGCCAGGGAGCGGCAGCTTCCCGGCCTCTCCGCCTGGGGTCGCGTCGCCGACCATCGCACCGGCCAGATGGCTGCGATGCCCAACGTCGAGATCTACCGCGACAGCCCCCTGACGTCCGAGGACATCCTTGCCCTGGGGGCGGATCACGTCGCCATCGCCACCGGCGCCCGCTGGCGGAGGGACGCGGTGGCGCGGTTCCACCTGCACCCGATCCCGACCGATCCGGCGATGCCGATCTTCACCCCTGACGACCTGATGGCGGGCCGCTGCCCCGAAGGCCTGACCGTCGCAGTTTACGACGACGACCATTTCTACATGGGCTCGGTCCTGGCCGAACTTCTGGTGGCGAAGGGGAACCGCGTGCAGTTCGTCACGCCGGCGGCGAAGGTTGCCGAATGGACGGACAACACGCTGGAACAGGGAGCCATCATGCGCCGTCTGCTGGAGATCGGCGTTGAAATGCAGCTGAGCAAGGCGCCGGAGGCGATCGGCAAGGACGAGGTGATCCTCGGCTGCACCTGGACCGGCCGGCAGACCGCGCTGCCGGTCGAGGCGGTGGTGCTGGTCACCTCGCGCAGTCCGGAGGACGGGCTCTACCAGGCGACGAGGACGCTGGACTGGATGGCCGCCGGTATCCAGAGCCTGAAGGTCATCGGCGATGCCGAGGCTCCGGGTCCGATCGCCTGGAGCACCTATGCCGGCCGGGCCTGGGCCGAATCCCTCGACCAGCCGGACCGGGGCGATGCCCTGCCCTTCCGGCGCGAGATCGCCGAACTTCTGCCGGTGGACCCGATCACCCCCTGACCGATGCAGGCCCGCGCTGCCATCCCACTCCGGCGCGGGTCAGGCGGCTGGTCCAAGCGACGCGAGAGGCACATTCTGCAGGTAGTTCTTCGACAGGTAGCTCATGAAGTTGTCGCGGAACTGCCGCGTATGGGCATGGGCAAGCGCATCGGCGCGG
>JBKBRG010000149.1:0-6107 GCA_046292325.1 Tabrizicola sp. | reverse complement strand
CAGGTCGCGCGTCCCCGGATATTGCGAGAACAGGAAGCTTTCGGTGGCCGAGACGCGCGCGTCGATCTGGCTTGCCCCGTTCGAGCCGATCCCGTTGTTGCAGGCTGCCAGCGCGCCCGTCGCCGCAAGCGCACCCGCGCCCAGCACCAGCCTGCGCCGCGTCATCCACATGTCGGTCATCTGTTCCGCCCTCTCATGCCTCTTGGGGTCTCTGGGCCCCTTGCGCCGCACCCTAACCGCTTTCCGCCCCCCTGTCATGCCCGTTGCTGCCAGCCGGCGGGCGCGCGCCTAGCCGGTCAGGCTGGCGTAGAGCGCGAAATCCTCGGCAGCCACCTCGCGCAAGAGATCCGCCGTCGCGTCGGACAGGACCGTCGATCCGCCGGGCGAGACGTTCAGGCGGGGCAGGGTGATCTCGCAGTCGAGCCGGTCCTCCAGAAAGCGGACGAAGCTGTCGATCTCCTCATAGCGGAAGAGCCGGTCCACGCCGACCCCCTGCCTGGGCCGCAGGAACCTGGCCTGGCTGCCCACGTCGGCGAAGTCCGGCCTCGGGTCCATGCACCAGGCCCGGACGAAGGCGTCAAAGGTCATGCCCCGGGTCGATTTTCCGGGGTCGGTCTCGTCCCGCTGGCGGAACCTGAACCAGGATCCCAGCCAGTCGGTGGGTTCACGCATCAGGGCGACCACCGTGAAGCTGTCCTTCGACGCCGCCTCGAGAAATGGTCCGACAAAGCGGCGATAACGGTGAACGGTCGTGTGTTTCAGGACCGGGGGCCGCTGGATCGAAACGGCCGCAAGCGATTCGAGTGCTGCCGCGATGGCGGTCGATCCGGTCTTGGGTGTGGCAAGGAAGGCAAGCCTCTGCTCCCAGAACACCAGCATTCCAGACCCTCCCGCGCGCAAGTCCTTTCGGCAACTGCCGCGAAGCAGGCAGTTGGATCAACACTCCCTTAACCAAAGCCGCTGCAAAGTTCCATCGCGCGATTTGAGTTGAATTGTTCCACTTTTGTGCTCATAAGGATGAGAACACTTGGGGAACGTGGGCAAGGATTGCCGCCATGGTGCGGCTGTGGAATAAGGAGAGCGACATGGCGGTGGCCAACCTTCTCGACCTGGGGAGCAAACGGGACATGGACAAGGCAAAGGCGCTGGAATCGGCGCTTGCACAGATCGAGCGGCAGTTCGGCAAGGGTTCGATCATGAAGCTTGGCGCCGACAGCCCGGCGATGGAGATCGAGTCCACCTCGACCGGCTCGCTGGGCCTCGACATCGCGCTTGGAATCGGTGGCCTGCCCAAGGGGCGCATCATCGAGATCTACGGGCCGGAATCCTCGGGCAAGACCACGCTGACCCTGCATGTCGTAGCCGAAGAGCAGAAGAAGGGCGGTGTCTGCGCCTTCGTGGATGCCGAGCATGCGCTCGACCCGCAATACGCCAAGAAGCTGGGCGTCAACCTGGACGAGCTGCTGATCTCGCAGCCTGACACCGGGGAACAGGCGCTGGAGATCGTGGATACCCTCGTCCGCTCGGGCGCGGTCAGCCTCGTGGTCGTCGACTCCGTCGCGGCGCTGGTGCCGAAGTCGGAAATCGAAGGCGACATGGGCGACATGCAGATGGGGTCGCAGGCCCGTCTGATGAGCCAGGCAATGCGCAAGCTGACGGCCTCGATCGGCCGCTCGAACTGCATGGTGATCTTCATCAACCAGATCCGTCAGAAGATCGGCGTGATGTTCGGCAATCCCGAAACCACCACGGGCGGCAATGCGCTGAAGTTCTATGCCTCGGTCCGTCTGGACATCCGGCGCATCGGCGCGATCAAGGACCGCGAGGAAGTGGTCGGAAACACCACCCGCGTCAAGGTCGTGAAGAACAAGGTCGCCCCGCCCTTCAAGCAGGTCGAGTTCGACATCATGTATGGCGAGGGCATCTCGAAGACCGGCGAACTGATCGACATCGGCGTCAAGGCCGGCGTGGTCGAGAAATCGGGGGCCTGGTATTCCTTCAAGGATGAACGCATCGGCCAGGGACGCGAGAATGCCAAGGCCTTCCTGAAGCAGAACCCGTCCGTTGCCCTGGAGATCGAGGACAAGATCCGCGCCGCCAACGGGCTGGATTTCACCATGGCCGGAGACGACGCCGGCGACGTGCTGGACGAGTGAGCAGCCACGTCACCCATGAGGAGCTGATGGCCGCGCTGCCGGGGGTGCTGTCCGCGCCCAAGACCGGCAGCGCGGTCGAAATGCTGTGCCTGCGCCCGGACTACGGACTGAGGCGCTTCGTCGACGAGATCACGGTGACGAAGGCGGGCGGCATTCCGGGCGAGCGCTGGGGCCTTGCACCCTGGCTGAAGCTTCCGGATGGCACGGGCCATCCGGGCATCCAGGTGTCGATCCTGCCGCGCCGCGTGCTCGACCTTGTCTGGCGCGACCGCGGCAGCGTGGTTCACCCCGGCGATACCTTCGTCTGCGACCTCGACATGACCGAGGCGAACCTGCCTGCGGGGACCTTGCTTGCGGCCGGCACCGCGGTGTTGCGCGTCTCTGACGTCTGGAACGATGCCTGTGCCAAATGGAAGGTCCGCCACGGCGAGGCGGCTTTCGCCTGGGTGCGGGCGCATCCGCATTACCGGCTGCGCGGGGTCTTGTGTTCCGTCGAACAGGACGGCGTCATCCGCAACGGCGACGCGGTGGAAGTGCTTCGCTAGGCGCCTTTTTTCCCCGAGCGAAAGCGTGACCCGTGGACAGGCCCAAGGCTCGGGGCTACATGGGGGGCCGAATTCCCGTTTTCGCCCGAAGGACCGCGCCCAAATGGCCTCGCTGAACGACATCCGCTCGACCTTCCTCGACTTCTTCCGCCGCAACGATCACCGGGTGGTGGAAAGTTCTCCGCTCGTGCCGCGGAACGATCCGACGCTGATGTTCACCAACTCCGGCATGGTGCAGTTCAAGAACCTGTTCACCGGGGTCGAGACGCGCGACTACAAGCGCGCGACCACGGCGCAGAAATGCGTGCGCGCAGGCGGCAAGCACAACGACCTCGACAATGTGGGCTACACCGCGCGGCACCATACCTTCTTTGAAATGCTGGGGAATTTCAGCTTCGGGGACTACTTCAAGGAACAGGCCATCGCCTTCGCCTGGGAGCTTCTGACCAGGGATTTCGGCCTGGCCAGGGACAGGCTGCTCGTCACCGTCTATCACACCGACGACGAGGCGGCCGCGATCTGGAAGAAGGTCTCGGGCCTGCCCGACGACCGGATCATCCGCATCGCCAGCGACGACAACTTCTGGCGCATGGGCCCCACCGGCCCCTGCGGCCCCTGCACCGAGATCTTCTATGACCATGGACCCCACATCTGGGGCGGACCTCCGGGATCGGCCGAGGAAGACGGTGACCGCTTCATCGAGATCTGGAACAACGTCTTCATGCAGAACGAACAGTTCGCCGATGGGCGGCTGGTCCCGCTGGAGATGCAGTCGATCGACACCGGCATGGGGCTGGAGCGGATCGGGGCACTGCTGCAGGGCAAGCACGACAACTACGACACCGACCTGATGCGGTCGCTGATCGAGGCCAGCGCGAATGTCACCAGCCAGGACCCTGACGGGCCGGGCAAGATCCACCACCGCGTGATCGCCGACCACCTGCGGTCCACCTCCTTCCTGATCGCCGACGGCGTCATGCCCTCGAACGAGGGCCGTGGCTATGTCCTGCGCCGGATCATGCGCCGCGCCATGCGCCACGCCCACATGCTGGGCGCGCAGGATCCGGTGATGCACCGCCTGGTCCCGGCACTGGTGCAGCAGATGGGCGGGGCCTATCCCGAGCTTTCCCGCGCCCAGGCCCTGATCGAAGAGACCCTGCGCACCGAGGAGACCAAGTTCAAGCAGACCCTCGACCGGGGCCTGCGGCTGCTGGACGAAGAACTCTCCGGCCTCGCCGAGGGCGCGCCGCTTCCGGGGGCGGCGGCCTTCAAGCTTTACGACACCTACGGCTTCCCGCTGGACCTGACACAGGACGCGCTGCGCGAGAAGGGGCGCGAGGTGGATGTGCAGGGTTTCGACGCCGCGATGGCCGAACAGAAGGCCAAGGCCCGCGCCGCCTGGGCCGGGACCGGGGCTTCGGGCGATGCGAAGATCTGGTTCGACCTGGCGGAAGAACACGGCGTCACCGAGTTCCTCGGCTATGAAACCGAGACGGCCGAGGGCGTGATCACCGCGCTGGTCCGGGACGGGGCGGTCGTCGGCCAGGCCGCAGCGGGCGAAACCGTGCAGATCGTGGCCAACCAGACCCCCTTCTACGCCGAAAGCGGCGGACAGGTGGGCGACGCCGGTCTGATCCGAACCCAGACCGGCACCGCAGAAGTGACCGACGTGAAGAAGGCCGCCGGCATCTTCATCCACATTGCGCGGGTCACGGAGGGCACGATCATCAAGGGACAGCCGGCAAAGCTGGAGGTGGCGCATGCGCGCCGTGCCGCGATCCGTGCCAACCACTCGGCCACGCACCTGCTGCACGAGGCGTTGCGCCGGACCCTGGGCGACCATGTCGCCCAGCGGGGATCGCTGAATGCCGCCGACCGTCTGCGGTTCGATTTCAGCCATTCCGCGGCGATCTCGGCCTCGGATCTCGCCGCCATCGAGGCAGAGGTCAACGCCTTCATCCGCCAGAATTCCCCTGTCGAGACCCGGATCATGACCCCCGACGATGCCCGCGCCATCGGTGCGCAGGCCCTGTTCGGCGAAAAGTATGGCGATGAGGTCCGCGTCGTTTCGATGGGCAAGCTCGAGGGTTCGGGCAAGGGCAGCGACGGCAAGACCTACAGCATCGAGCTTTGCGGTGGCACGCATGTGCAGCGCACGGGCGACATCGGCTCGATGGTGATCCTGTCGGAAAGCGCCTCCTCGGCCGGCGTGCGCCGGATCGAGGCGCTGACGGGCCAGGCGGCCCTCGACCACCTGCGGCAGCAGGACGCGCGGCTGAACGACATCGCCGCCATCATCAAGGCCCCGCCGGCCGAGCTTGCGGACCGGATCCGCGCCTTGTTCGAGGAACGCAAGGCGCTGGCGAACGAGGTTGCCCAGCTGCGGCGCGAGCTGGCGATGGGCGGCAAGGCAGCAGGACCGGAAGCCAGGGAAATCAATGGCGTGAAGTTCGTTGCTCAGGTGCTTTCGGGTGTCTCCGGCAAGGATCTTCCGGCGCTGATCGACGAGGTGAAGGCCAGGATCGGCTCGGGTGCCGTGCTGCTCATCGCGGATACGGGTGCGAAGCCGGCGGTCGCCGCCGGCGTGACCCAGGACCTGACCGGACGGCTGTCTGCCGTCACCCTCGTGAAGGCTGCGGCCGAGGCTCTCGGCGGCAAGGGCGGTGGCGGCCGGCCCGACCTGGCGCAGGCGGGGGGCGCGGACATCGCTCAGGCCGAGGCTGCGATCAAGGCGGCCGAAGCCGTAATCGGAGGCTGACAATGCCCACCGCGCTGTGGATCGCCCATGTGCATGTGACTGATGCAGAAGCCTACGGGCGCTATGCCAGGGAGGCCGGCCCCGCCATCGCGGCGCATGGCGGCGTCTTTCTCGCCCGCGGTGGCCGCTATGTGCAACTGGAAGGCAACGACCGTGCCCGCAATGTCGTCGCCCGGTTCCCCAGCCTGGAAAAGGCGGTGGAGTGTTACAACTCCCCCGCCTATCAGGCTGCCCTTGCCCATGCGAAGGGCGCCAGCGTCCGGGATCTGATGGTCGTCGAGGAGATCGAGTAAGGTTTTCCGCGGATTCGATGCGGTATCTTCCCGCGGCTGAACGATTTCTGCTAGACTGCCGGAAAAGTCGAGGTCGGGCTGATGATCCTGTTGTGTGAGGGCACGTTCTGATGTGCCGCTGGGCCGCCTATACCGGTGCGCCGATCTTCCTTGAGGAGATCATCAGCCGCCCCGGTCATTCGCTGATCCACCAAAGCCACTGCGCCACCCAGTGTCACACGGCGATCAACGCCGATGGTTTCGGGGTTGCCTGGTATGGCGCGAAGCCGGAACCGGGGCTGTTCCGCGATGTGCTTCCTGCCTGGTCGGATCCCAACCTGAAAAGCCTGACGGCGCAGGTCCAGTCCCATCTCTT
>JBKBRG010000148.1:0-6167 GCA_046292325.1 Tabrizicola sp. | reverse complement strand
CCGATGCCGAGGCACTGGCGCTGGCCCGAAGCCTTCTGGCGCTGGACCATGCCTGCCTCGCCTGGACCGACCCGGACACCGGCACGCCGGGAATCAGCCGCATCGCCTTTGCCCGCGACCCGGAGGCGGGAATGCTGACGCTGGTCTCTGGTCTCGCCCCGCATTTCCGCGCGCTGCGCGACCGGCCGGACTGCGCGCTGATGCTGGGCGAGGTCGGAGACAAGGGCGATCCCCTGACCCATCCCCGGCTGATGATCCGGGCGCGAGCCGCCTTCGTCGCCCCCGACGACCCCGGCCGCCCCGGCCTGCGCGACCGCTGGCTGGAACGGAACCCCAAGGCGCGGATCTACATCGACCTGCCGGACTTTGCCTTCGTCCGCCTCACGCCGGTCTCGGCGCTGCTGAACGGTGGCTTCGCCCGCGCCTTCCACATCGCGCCCGCCGATCTGTGAGACCGGGCGGCCCCGAAGGACCGCCCGCGCCCGCGCCCGGGATGTGCCGGCCCGAGTTTCAGGCCGGCACATCCATCCGCAGCGTGACCTGCGCCTTGCCCTTCACCGCCTCGCCCCAGCGCAGCTGCGCCTCGTTGCCGCCCGCGCCAGTGCCCGGCACAGCATAGGGAAAGACATGGCGCGCGGCATTGGCGGCGTTGGTGATGAGCCCCTCCGGCGCCACCGACTGCACCTGGCGGATGCGCCCGCCGAAGGGCACGAAGCCGCCCGCGCTGACGTTCCAGGTCTCGGCCTCGGTGTTCTGGGTATGCGTCACCTGCACCGGGTTGATGATCCACTGGGTCACGTTGTTGAAGCTGTTCCCCTCGACCCGCACGTTGCGCGACCGGGTGAAGTCCAGCGTGGCAAAGCTGGTATCGACCATCTCCACCCGGTCGATCACCACACCGAAGCTGCGGAAGCTGTTCGCCGACAGGGTGAATCCGGACAGGAAATGTCCCGGCCCGTAGGGCTTTATGACGATCCAGCGGAAGGCCGCCGAGGTCGAGGACGAGATGAACACGTTGCCGACGATGTTCAGCCCGCCGAACGAGAACTCGCCATTCTCCTCGGGCGCCGAGTCATGCTCGTTGCCCCATTCGATGAAGCAGTTGTCGATGTAGTTGCCCGTCACCACGGTCGAGACATTGGTCTGCGTGAACACCAGCCCCGCCCGGCGCACGCCCGCGGTTACGTCATCGCCCTGGAAGAAATGGTTGGCGTGGATCAGATGCCCGGTGCCGTTCAGGATCGCGAAATGCGCAAAGCGCACGACCCGGTTGTTGCGCAGCTTGGTGTCGTTGGCCTGCACGTTCATCGCGATCGTGGTGCGGTCCACCGCCGGCAGCGACTGCTCGTTCGACAGGAACTGGCACATGTCCACGAACATGCCCTGGCAGCCGGTCCCGGCACTGCTGATCCCGCGGTCCAGCGGCCGGTTGAAGGTGCAGGACAGGAAACGCTGGGTGGATCCCGACATCGGCAGCATCACGCCCGACCCGATGCCCTGGCAGTTGAACTCGATGTCCTCCAGCTCGAAGCGCGACAGAAGCTCGAAGCCCGAGAAATCCAGCATGTACTTGAAGCGCCGGAACGTGTAGGTCCGCGTGCCTTCGGCGGCATAGAGCGGCTGGCTGATCGTCAGCGTGCCCGCACCCACGTTCTTTGCCGTGACATAGACCTCGCGCCCGACCCCCGTGCCGATGACCAGCGATCCCACCGGAATGTTGGCCACGTTGGCGACATTGGTCAGCGTGGTGTTCGCCGCCGCCGAATAGGTGGCGATCGAGGTGAACTCCTCGGTCGTCCAGGCCGGCCCCGCAACCGCGTTCAGCGACCCGTTCCGCACCACCCGGCGGTTGGAAAAGCTGGTGATCCCGGCCAGCGCCGCCACGTCGATCGGCTCGGTCAGCTCGACCCGTCGGCCCGACAGGTCCAGCGTCACATAATCGGTGAAGTAGAACAGCGCCTGCAACGCGCGCCTGAAGCCTTCGAGCTCCGACCCGAAGGCCTGGCCATAGGTGTCGAGGTCATAGTTCCGCGTCAGCGTCAGCTTGCGGTTCGCCGGCATCGACAGCGTGCCCTCGAACCGGATGCGGCTGTTGATCGTCACGTCGCTGGTCAGCCGGAACACGCCCGACGGCACCAGGATCTCGCGCCCCTGCGCCGCGGCATCGGCGGCCAGGAAGGCCGGGGCATCGTTGGTGGTCCCGTCGCCCAGCGCGCCGAAATCGCGCACGTCGACCCAGTCCATCAGCTTGCGGATGAAGATGTTGGTCACATCCTCGACCTCGATGTCGTCGATCCGCACCACCCCGCCATTCGCGCCCGTCAGGTCCAGCCCGACATGGGCATAGACGGTTTGCAGGGACCAAGGCAGGTCCACCCCCGTCCGGTTGGCCGGAGAGATGATCGCGCTTACCGTCTCTACCTGGCCATAGGCGGTCAGCGTCACCGCGGGCCCGGTCTGCGGCACGCTGGCGACGTTCTGCCCGGCCAGGTCACCCGCCCAGGCCGCGATCCGCACCGAGGGCAGGTTGCCCGACACCGCCTTCACCCGCGCCGTCACCCGCAGATACAGCCCCGGCTGGATCGGCGTCTGCGCGAAGCTGCGCAGCTTCTGCGTGGCTTCGGTCTTCTGCAATTCCAGACAGGAGCCGAAGTCCTGATCGTTCGTCACCAGCGCCGCGTTCGGCTGGCCCTGGTAAGACCCCGATCCGGGCGTCCCGTCCTCGCGCGACCAGAGGTTCAAGCCGGCCGAGAACGGCGGCGGCATCAGGACCAGCCCGTCGGTGATTGCCTTGTTCATCTGAAATTCCCTCGCCTCGCTTCGCGCCACTCCAAGGGGCGCAAAGACCGCGCCGCCTTGGGCGCGACGAGGTAGCAAGGAAGGCTTAAGCCTCTCTCAGGTGCCCGCGCGCCGCGGGCGGCCCCGGCGCAACGGACCGAGGGTCGAAAGGCTGGTCAGACGCCCACCTCGGGTGCCGGCAGGATCTGGACGGCGTTGATCTGCCAGCCCTCGGGCGTCTCGACCATCATGTAGTCCAGCGTCCAGGCCCGGCCCGCCTGATCGACGATCCGCACCCGCTGCCAGAGGTTCCCGGCGATCTCGCGCAGCTCACCCATCTCGACCTGCGCGGGACGATGCACCATCGGATAACCGTTCCGCACCATGGCCCCGAAGTTCTCGGGCGTGCCGAACAGCCGCTTGATCGTCGGGCTGGCATAGGTGAAGGCGCGGGCGAAATCGTCGGCCCGGAGGGCGTCGATCTGCCGCAGGATCGTGTCGCGGATCGGCCCCTCCTGCGCCGTGGCCGGCAGAATTGGCAGCAGGAAAAACGCCAGGGCAAGGAAGGGTATGCGCATCGCAGGGGTCTCCCGTCGGTTGCCGAGGAAGATAGCGCGCCAGAGCCACCCGCCAAGGCCAGCCAGAAGGCCGCGCTTGCATCGCGGTCGCGCATGGCCCAGATCTGCCGCAGATCAC
Organism: Tabrizicola sp.; assembly: GCA_046292325.1. Taxonomy (GTDB): domain Bacteria; phylum Pseudomonadota; class Alphaproteobacteria; order Rhodobacterales; family Rhodobacteraceae; genus Tabrizicola. The sequence goes on along the minus strand of JBKBRG010000148.1, from coordinate 2,693 downwards.
CTGCCGGGATGCGCCATGCCCTATGCCTTCCACCGCGACGACGACGGGCCCGAGGCCAGCCTTCGCCGCATCCTCGACGAAGAGCTGTCCTCGGCGCTGAGGCGTCTCCGCGCGGACCTGGACCCCGAAGCCGTGCATGGCATCCGCAAGAACCTGAAGAAGACACGGGCGCTTCTGCGGCTCTATCGCGCGGGGTTGCCGGGCCAGCCCGCCGCCAATGCCGCCCTGCGCGAGGTCGCCGCCGCGCTCTCGGCCCGGCGCGATGCGGCGGTGCGGCTGGCGACCTTGGACCGGCTCTTCCCGGACCTGCCCGAGACGCTTTCCCCGCTGCGCGCGCAGCTCCGGTCGGAAAGCCGGGTGCCGGACGAGGCGCCCACGGCAGAGCTTGCCGCGATGCTGTCCGACCTGCGCGACCGGATGGCCGACTGGCAGCTGAAGGGCAAGCCGGCGCGCGTCCTGGCCCGGGGCCTCGCCACCACCCGCCGTCGGGCGCAGGCCGCCGCCGAGGCCGCCAGGGCCGCGCCCGACCGCCCCGAACGGGTGCACGACTGGCGCAAGCGGGTGAAGGATCTCTGGTATCAGAGCCGTCTCTTCGCTCCGGTCTGGCCCGAACTGTTCCGCGTCCTCGTCGCCGAGGCCGACCAGCTGGGCGAGACGCTGGGCCAGCACAACGACCTTGCCGTGCTCGCCCTGCATCTTCAGGGCGTGCCCGGCGATGTGCTGCCGGATGCCGCCCGCGCGCTGCTCGCCACCCGGATCGAGGCCGCCCGGACCGGGATCCTGTCCCGCGCCTTCCCGGCCAGCGACCGGCTCCTCGCCGGCGACCCCGAGGCCGTGGCCGAGACCTGGGTCAACTGGCTGAAGCTCTGGCAGCGCGCGGCCTGACCGCCGCCGCCTGCGCCGGGCTCATCCGACCAGCTCGCCCCTCAGCGCCCGCTCCATCAGCGCCACGGTCTCCTCGACGCCGTAAAGCGCGATGAAGCCCCCGAAGCGCGGCCCTTCGCTGGCCCCCAGCAGCACCTCGTACAACGCCTTGAACCAGTCGCGCAGCGGTTCGAACCCGTGTTCCTTGCCCACGGCAAAGACCATGGACTGCAAGGCCTCGTCGTCCAGCCCCCCGTCCCAGGCCTTCAGGCGGCCCAGCAGATCCTCCATCGCCGCCCGCTCCGTGTCGGTCGGCAGCCGGAAGGCGCGGGTCGGAGCGATCTTGTCCGCGAAATACCGCACCGCGAAGCCCGCCGCCGCGTCGAGGTCGGGGTTCGTCTCCGGGCTCGCCTCCGGGGCATAGCGCCGGATGAACTTCCACAGCCCCGCCGCATCCTTCGCCGCCGCCACCGAGGCGAGGTTCAGAAGCATCGCAAAGCTGACGACCATCCGGCTTTCCGGCGGCTTGCCGTTGTGGATGTGCCAGACCGGATTGTTCACCTGCTGATCCAGGCTCTGCTCCGGGAAGGCCTTCAGCTGCTGATGATACTCGTCAACCGCCTTCGGGATCACATCCCACCACAGCCGCTTGGCCGTCCTGGGCTTCTGATACATGAAATAGGACAGGCTCTCCGTGGCCGCATAGGTCAGCCACTCGTCGATCGTCAGCCCATTGCCCTTCGACTTGCTGATCTTCTGCCCCCGCTCGTCGAGGAACAGCTCATAGGTGAAATGGTTCGGCTTCCGCCCGCCCAGCACCTCGCAGATCCCGTCATAGATCGGCGTGTTGGTCGAATGGTCCTTGCCATACATCTCGAAGTCCACGCCCAGCGCCGCCCAGCGGGCGCCGAAATCCGGCTTCCATTGCAGCTTCACATGGCCGCCGGTCACGGGCAGCGTCCACTCCCGGCCCTCCTCGTCGTCGAAGGTGATCGTGGCGTCCTTCGCGTTCACCTCCTTCATCGGCACGTAAAGCACCCGGCCCGTCTCGGGGTGGATCGGCAGGAAGCAGGAATAGGTCTGCTGCCGCTCCTCGCGCAAAGAGGGCAGCATGATCTCCATGATCCGGTCATAGCGTTCGGCCGCCAGCCGCAGCGTGTCGTCAAAGCGCCCCGACTTGTAGAACTCCGTGGCCGAGATGAACTCGTATTCGAAGCCGAAGGTGTCGAGGAACCGCCGCAGCATGGCGTTGTTGTGGTGGCCGAAGCTCTCGAACTCGCCATAGGGATCGGGGACCGAGGTCAGGGGCTTCTGCATGTGCTGGCGCAGCATCTCCTGCTGCGGCACGTTGTCGGGCACCTTGCGCATCCCGTCCACATCGTCGGAAAAACAAATCAGCCGCGTCGGGATATCGCTGATGATCTCGAAGGCCCGCCGGATCATCGTCGTGCGCGCCACCTCTCCGAAGGTGCCGATGTGCGGCAGGCCGGACGGCCCGTAGCCCGTCTCGAACAGGACATAGCCCTTCTCGGGGTCCTTCTTCTCGTAGCGTTTCAGCACCGCGCGGGCCTCTTCAAAGGGCCAGGCCTTCGAATTCATCGCCGCATCGCGCAGGGCACTCATCGCTCTCTCTCCAGCTAGGCCCGCGAACCCCAATGTCGCAGGCCCCCGTCCTCTATTGCCCCCCGCCCCCCCCGTCAATAATCTGCCGCCAACCGCCTGACAGGAGCCCGCCCATGCCCGAATCCGCCATGTCCCCCCAGGACGCGCTTGTCGCCGTCATGGTCGCCTGCTCCGCCTCGGACGAGAACATGCGCACGGCCGAGCTG
>JBKBRG010000147.1:0-6176 GCA_046292325.1 Tabrizicola sp. | reverse complement strand
GGTTGACCGAGACGTTCGGCGCCTCGGCCGTGCCGGTCAGCCGGTAGTTGAAGCCGAAAAGCCCCTCGCCGCGCCGTGTCAGGATCTGTCCCACCCCGTTGACCAGATAGATCGGCGAGATGACCCCCTGAAGGTCGATCCGGCCCGAACCGCTGAGATAGAGCCCGGCGAAGGAAATGCCAAGCGAGGCGCCGACCGCCGAGCCTTGCGTGATCTCCACGCCCGCCGGCGTCATCACGAAGGTCACCTCGCCGGTGTTGAAGGCAAGGCCCGACCCGTTCATCTGTTCCAGAAGCCCCACGACCGAGATCGCCGACAAGAGTTCGGCCAGCGCCGGGGCGCCCTGCACGCGCAGACGCTCGAAGCTGGCCTTGCCGCTGAATTCGCCCTTCGGCCCGCGCGGGATCAGCGACAGGTCCAGCGACCCGCCGCGCCCCTTGTCGAAGATCCCCGCCGCCGCCATCACCGCGCCGGCATTGTCCGAGGTGATGCGGACGGCCGTGCCGCCCTTGACCTGCCCCACCGCCCCCCGGATCTCGGCCGCACCGTTGACCCCGGCAACGAAGCTGCCGTTCAGACCGCCCCGGGTTCCGAAATCGCCGCGGAAGCCGGTCAGCCGGATCCCGTCGGAGATGCGCAGCGCGTCAAGCCGCACCTGTACCGGCCCCCCGGTGCCGCTGCCTCCGTCCGGCATCCGCCGCAGGTCGAGCGTGCCTCCGGTGACCGACACATCCGGCGCAACGTTCAGGCCGCGGCCGGTCAGCGTGACGCCCGCGTTCAGCCAGTCTCCGGCCACGACCTTGTCGAACACCGCCTTGTCCAGCCCGCCGCCGTCGCGCGTCGTGACCTTGCCGCGCACCTCCAGACCGGGGCCCTTCAGCGTCATGCGGTTCACCACCGGATTTCGCGACAGTGTCGCCTCGAGGTCGAGCGAAGCCCGCGTCCCTGCCGCCTTCGACCAGCCCAGGGCGTCCAGCCGCAGCGCAAGCCCGGTGAGGTTCGAGGTCAGGGTCAGTTCCGGCGGCCGGTCCTTGACCAGCGCCAGGTCGATGGCGGCCGGACCCTCGCCCCGCACCGACCCGGCCGGCAGCTCCACCCCGAAATCGCGCAGGACCGCATCGGACAGCAACACCGTTCCGTTGACCCGCGCCCGGCCCTTCTGTTCGGGGCCGAAGCCTTGCAGGTAGGTCAGGTCCACCGGCATCCGGTCCAGCCGGCCCGCGGCCGAGAGCCTCAGGCCCTCGGTATCGACCGCGACCACGACCTCGGGCGCCGAGAGGATGCGGCCCGGCACCAGCGCGGGCGAGGTGAAGTCGCGGATCCTGCCTGCAACGGCAAAGCTCACCTCCTCGAAGGGGATCCTCGGCTTCAGGGGCATGACGACCGTGGCGCGAAGCTCTGCCCGTCCGTCGCCCAGGTTGTAGGGTTGGCCGGCCTTCGAGAAGAAGCTGAAGGGTTCCTGATCCAGAAGCGACAGGGTCGCGGTCAGGCTGGCCGAGGTCACCAGATCGACCCGTGCCGTCGCGGGCCGCTGGGTGATGTCGGCGACCTGGAACACCGTCCCGTCCGCCTCGATCCGCCCACCTTCGGGCGCGATCACATGGCCCTTCGCCAGGACGACGATGTAGCTGCGGTTGTGCAGCGTGGCGTGGCCGCGCGCGTCCAGGATCGGCGGCAGGGTGCGGACAAAGCGGACATCGGTGTCCGAGAATTCGTAAGAGAGGTTGAAGACCGGCTGCGTCCCCGGTTTCAGCCGCAGCGCCGCCTGGACATCTGTCAGCCGCCCCTGCCCCACGTTCGCGGCGAACCACTCCCGCGTCCGGGGCACCGCCGAAACCGGCCAGACCTTCAGTAGCCGCTCGGTCTCGATCCGGTTCAGATGCAGGTTCAGCGCCCCGGACCAGCCCGCCTCGTCGGCCGACACCGATCCGGACAGAAGCAGCCGCTCGGTTCCCTCGACCAGGGAAAGCTGGCCGATGTCGGCGCGGAACGGGTCCAGCTTCAGGCGCAGGTCCAGTGCCCCCTTGCCAAAGCGGACCGGGGCCTCGAACAGGCCCTCGGGATCGACCATGACCTCCTCGAAGGCGATCTGGGCCTCGATGCTCTCCGGCAGGGCCCCGGGAGCAAGCGGTTGACCGCCGCGGCCAAGCAGATCGCCATGCCCGGTGGCCTTCAACCGAAGCGAGGCACTCTCCACCGTCAGCCCGTCCAGCCGGATGCGCGCGGTCGCCGGATCATAGCCCAGCGACAGCGCCGCCCGGTCGAAAGCCACCGGCCGCGCGCCCGGCCCCGGCGACAGGCTGCCCGCGGCAAGGCCAAGCCGGCCCGAGAACCCGGCAAAGCGCCCGCCCTCGTCAAGCCGTGCCTCGATCCGGCCCGAGATCGGCGCGTCGACAAAACCCAGAAAGGCCAGCGGCGGCGCCATGGCCGCAAGGTCGGTCGCGGCGATGTTGTCGACCCTGGCGCTCAGCCGTGCGGTCTGGGCGGCCTTGTCGGACACCAGCGTCAGCACCGCCTGCGCCGGATCGGTGCCATCGAGCAGCGTCAGCCCCAGTTCCGCCGAAAGCGTCGTCTCGGCGTTCTCGATGACCAGGCGACCGTCGCCGACCTGCCAGCTGCGGCCCGCGCGCTCGTCGGTCAGCGAAAGGCTCAGGCCCTCGATCTCGATCACCCGCAACGCGGACAGCGCGGGGCTGGAAAACACCCGCTCGGCGGCGTCCAGAAGCCCGGACGGGTCGCGCGCCCCAGCCTCCGGCCCGCGACCGTCGAGTTGCAGGTCGATCGCGCCGGTCACGTCGCGGCGCACCGCCAGCCGTGCGCCGGTCAGCCGCAGGTGGCTGGGCCGGACCTTGCCGGACACAAGCGCGCCCGGATCGAAGGCCACCATCGCCTCGGGCAGGGTCAGAAGCGACCGGCCATTGCCGCCGATGAGGCGGATGTCCTTCAGGCGGAAGCGCGGAAGGAAATCGTCCCCCACCGCCAGTTCGACCCCGCCCAGCGACAGCGCCGCCCCCGGCGGCAGGCGCGCGCCGGCGAGGTTGTCGTTCAGCCGGTCCTCGATCTCGGCCACGCCCCAGGTCGGCACCTGCAAGGTGCGGCCGGTATGGGCCAGCGTGAGGTAGACCAGCGTCAAGGCGATCAGGACGAGGGTAAGGATCACGGTCAGGCTCAGCCGTCCCCGTCCTCGCGCCGGGCGACGGGGGGGCCGGATTGCCCGCTTCTGGCGTTCGGGCCCGGCAACGGCCATGGTCCCGCCGTCCGCTCCCGCCCTCTGGTCGTCCATCTGCGCTGGCGCCTCGCTGCCCGTGCTGCGCGCCCCGCTTCGGGGCCTGTTGATTGCTGCTCTGGTGCCTTTATCTTTGCGCGAAGACAACTAGATGGGAAGTCACATTCCCTTTTCGGCAAGGAGCCGCGCATGATCTCCGCAGGACAGACCGCCCCCGATTTCACCCTGCCCCGCGATGGCGGCGGCACGGTCACGCTGTCGGCGCTGCGGCCGGGCAAGGTGGTCGTGTATTTCTACCCCAAGGACGACACCCCCGGCTGCACCCTGGAAGCCCAGGACTTCAACGCCCGGTCGGCCGATTTCGCCGCCGCCGGGACCACGGTGATCGGCGTGTCGAAGGACAGCGTGAAAAGCCACGACAAGTTCTGCAAGAAGCACGGACTGTCGATCATCCTGGCCTCCGACGAGGCGGGCCACACCTGCGAGGACTACGGCGTCTGGCTGGAGAAAAGCATGTATGGCAAGACCTACATGGGGATCGAGCGCACGACCGTGCTGATCGACGGCACGGGCAAGGTGGCGCGGGTCTGGAACAAGGTCAGCGTCAAGGGCCATGCCGACGAGGTGCTGGCAGCCGCCCGGGCACTGTGACACAAGGCCGGGCGCAGGTTCCTTCGCCGGAACCTGCAAGTCTTCTCGACAGGATCTGTGAAAGCCCGAGCGATGCCTGATAGTCTTGCGGAAATGGCGGTGGAGGTTCTGACCACCGCCGAGGGCCGTGCCAAGACCGCGCTTGGCCGTGCCCATGCCGCCCGCTGGTTCGCCGCGCGCGAGGCCGGCGCCCCCCTTCCCATCGGCCGCGCCGAGCCACCCCCGCGCCCCGCCCGCCCCGCCCGTCCCGAGCTCCTGGCGCCACGGGATGTGCCGCGTCGCCGCCCCGGCACCCGCGAGGGGCGCATCGCGCTTCTGCACGCCGTCGCGCATATCGAACTGAACGCGGTCGATCTGCACTGGGACATCATCGCCCGCTTCACCGACCACCCGATGCCGCCGGGCTTCTACGACGACTGGGTGAAGGCTGCGGACGAGGAAGCCAAGCATTTCAATCTGATCTGCGATTGTCTCGAGGCGATGGGCAGCCATTACGGCGCCCTGCCCGCCCATGCCGGCATGTGGCGCGCGGCCGAGGACACGGCGGGCGACCTTCAGGCCCGGCTGGCCGTGGTGCCCATGGTGCTGGAAGCGCGCGGCCTCGATGTGACGCCCGGCATGATCGAGGTCTTCCGCAGGCACGGCGAGGCGCAGGCGCTGGCCGCGCTCGAGGTGATCTACGCCGAGGAGGTAGCCCACGTCGCCTACGGGTCGAAATGGTTCAACTGGCTTTGCGGGCGTGACGGAACCGACCCGAAAGAGGTGTTCCATGCCCTCGTCCGCCGCCATTTCCACGGGGCACTGAAACCCCCGTTCAACGAGGAAAAGCGCGCCGATGCCGGACTGCCGCCCGACTTCTACTGGCCCCTGGCCGAAGAGGCCGGCTGATCGGCGGTTTCTTGCCGATGAAATGTCCCTCCCGCGCGGAAAGTCACTGAATATGGTCAAAATTGTTGCGGGCCTGAAATGCGGTGGATAAGCAGGGCCGAACCCGGGGTTCAGACCCTGGGGTAACGTAGCGAAGCCTCTGCCAAGGCTATGAACGGATGACCCCAACGTGCTGAATCGCCTCGCCTATCGCTTTCATCAAAGCCTTGAGCGGCACTTTCCCGAACAGCGGCTGTTCCTGAAGTCCGATACCGAGACCCGCTTCATCCGCCTGCGTCCGGGCACGCAGATCATCGCGCTCGTCGGCGGCACGCTGGCCCTGGCCTGGACCATCGTCGCGACGGCCCTGATCATGATGGACTCGATCGGCGCCGGATCGGCGCGCGAGCAGTCGGCGCGCCAGCAGGCGCTTTACGAACAGCGGCTGACCGCACTGTCGTCCGACCGCGACCTGCGCGCCGAAGAGGCGGCGCGCGCCCAGGAGCGTTTCAACATCGCCCTGGCCCAGGTTTCGGAGATGCAGGAAAGGCTTCTGGCCTCCGAAGACCGCCGGCGCGAGCTGGAGACCGGGATCGAGGCGATCCAGGACACGCTTCGCGAAGTCATCAAGGAACGCGACATGGCCCGCGACGAGGTCGAGCGGGTGACGCTGGCCCTGAACGAGCAGTCGGGTGGTGCTACCGAGGCCGGGCGGGTCGCGGATGCGAGGGCGACCCTGGAATTCCTGACCGGTGCCCTGGGCGAGGCCGCCGAGGAGCGCAACGAGGAACGCGCCGAGGCCGCGGCCGCGCGCGAGGAAGCCCGCCTGATCGCCGAGGCGAAAGAGGCGATGGAACTGCGCAACGACGCGATCTTCTCCAAGCTTGAAGAGGCCCTGACCGTCTCGGTCGAACCGCTGGACAAGATGTTCCGCGAGGCCGGCATGTCGCCCGAAGACCTCATCGGCGCCGTGCGCGAGGGCTATTCCGGCCAGGGCGGGCCGCTGACGCCGATTTCCTTCTCGACCTCGAGTGGCGTCGTCACCCCCGAGGAGGTGCGCGCGAACGCGATCCTCGGCGGGCTGGACCGGATGAACATGTATCGCATCGCCGCCTTCAAGCTGCCCTTCGCCATGCCGGTGAGGGACGCTTTCCGCTGGACCTCCGGTTTCGGCTACCGCCGCGATCCCAAGGGCGCAGGCACCCGGATGCACGAAGGCACCGACATGGCCGGCAGCTATGGCACGCCGATCTACGCGACGGCGGACGGGGTGGTCATCCATGCCGGCTGGGACAACGGCTATGGCCGGCTGGTCAAGATCCGCCACGATTTCGGGGTCGAGACCCGGTATGCACATCTCAGCCAGATCCGGGTCGAGGTCGGCCAAAGGGTCTCGCGCGGCGACCGGATCGGTGATATGGGCAATTCAGGC
>JBKBRG010000146.1:0-6226 GCA_046292325.1 Tabrizicola sp. | reverse complement strand
CTCGGCCGCCCAGGCGATGCGGAAGCCGCCCCGGTCGGCCATCTGCACCATTTCCAGCGTGTGCCGCGCCACGTCCTTCATGTCGAGCGTGTCGTCGATCCGCTCCATGTTGATGGCAAGGTGGAACTTCATCATCTATCTCCCTGAAGAGTCAGCGCATCACGAAGGGATTGGCGATCGGTTCGGACGAGGTGTTGACCCAGATCGTCTTGGGCCGGGTGTAGTCATAAAGGGCCTGAAAGCCGCTTTCGCGGCCGTAGCCCGACCCCTTCACCCCGCCGAAGGCCGCGACGGGCGACACGGCGCGGTAGGTGTTGACCCAGACGATCCCGGCGCGAATGGCCTTCGCCATCCGCATCTGCCGCGCCCCGTCCCGGGTGAAGACCCCGGCGGCAAGGCCATGCTGCGACCGGTTCGCCAGCGCCACGGCCTCGGCCTCGTCCCTGAAGCGCAGGACGGACAGGACCGGCCCGAACAGTTCCGTATCCACGATGGTCAGGTCCGGCGAGGGGCAGTCGATGATGGTCGGTTCGTAATAGGTCCCGCCCAGGCGCGGCTGCCTGCCCCCTGTCAGGACCTTCGCCCCCTGCGCCACCGCCAGCGCCACCTGGGTCTCGATCAGCCGCACCTGCGCGTCGGTGCACAGCGGCCCCATCTGCGTCTCTTCCGCCAAGGGGTCGCCGATCCGGATCGCCCGCGCCGCCGCCACCAGCCGCGCCAGGAACGCCTCCGCCACCGCCTCGTGCACGATCAGCCTGGACCCCGCCACGCAGCTTTGCCCCGTCGCGCCGAAGATCCCCGCCATGCAGCCATTCACCGCGCTGTCGAGATCTGCATCCTCGAACACCACGAAGGGCGACTTGCCGCCCAGTTCCAGCGACACCTCGGCGAAATTCCCGGCCGAGTTGCGCACCACATGCCGCGCCGCTTCCGGCCCCCCGGTGAAGGATACCCGCGCGACCAGGGGATGCGCGGTCAGCACCCGCCCCACCTCGCCATGCCCCGAGACGATGTTGACGACACCGGGCGGAAACCCGGCCGCCTCGATCAGCCGCCCGAATTCCAGCATCGGGACCGAGGCGTGTTCGCTGACCTTCAGCACCACCGTATTCCCCGCCGCCAGCGCCGGCCCCAGCTTCACCGCCGACAGGAACAGCTGCGAGTTCCACGGCACCACCGCCGCCACCACGCCCAGGGGTTCGCGCTGGGTGAAGACCAGCATGTCCGGCTTGTCGATCGGCAGCACCTCGCCCGCGATCTTGTCGGCGGCCCCGGCGTAGAAGTGGAAGAACTCGGCGATGTATCTGGCCTGCCACCGGGTTTCCTTCAGCATCTTGCCGGTGTCGATGGTCTCGGCCCGGCCCAGCTCCTCCGAGGCATCGGCCAGCAGATCCCCCAGCTTCCGCAAGCATTTGCCCCGCGCCGAGGGCGTCATCGCCCCCCAGGGTCCGCTCAAGGCCCGATCCGCGGCCCTGACTGCCCGGTCCACATCGGCGGCCGTCGCCTCAGGCACCTCGGCCCAGACCTCGCCCGTCACCGGCGAGACCGAGGGGAACACCCCCCCGTCCGAGGCCCCGACCCACTCCCCGTCGATCAGCATCTTGCAAAGCTTCACCCCGCCCATTCCGTCCTCCCGGCTTTTCCCGTTCATGCCTTGGGCAAATGCCCCAAGTTTCCGGTTTTTCGTCACCCCCTGACGAAATTCCGCAAACCGACCGCTCTGCCCGATGGCAAACCCAGGGACCATGGAGAAGCGCATCAAACAGATCATCGGCGGACCCCTGGTCATCGACGGCCGGACGCTTTCGCTGTCGAAAGCCGTCCGCGCGGGCGATTTCGTGTTCCTGACCGGGCAGGTCCCGATGATCGGCGGCGAGATCCTCGGCACCGGCACGATCGAGGACCAGACCCGCGCCTGCCTGGACCGGATCACCGAAACCCTGGCCCTGGCCGGCTGCACCCGCGACGATGTCGTGAAGACGATGGTCTGGCTGAAGGACCGCGCCGACTTCCCCGGCTTCAACGCCGTCTATGGCGACTATTTCCCCTCCGGCCCCCCCGCCCGCTCGGCGCTCGTCTCCGACTTCCTCGTCGACATCCGCGTCGAGATCGAGGTCATCGCCTGGAAACCCCAATGATCCACAACGGCACCGCCTACGACCTGACCGGCCCCGAAGACGCCCCCGTCGTCGCCCTGATCCACGGCCTCGGCCTGACCCGCGAGGTCTGGCAGTGGATGCTGCCCGACCTCCACAGGTTCCGCGTCCTGACCTACGACCTGATCGGCCATGGGCAGTCCGCCCCACCCGAAGGCGACCCGGCCCTCAAGGACCTGTCCGACCAGCTGGCCGCCCTCCTCGACCACCTGAACATCGCACGGGCCGCCATCGTCGGCTTCTCGCTCGGCGGCATGGTCGCCCGCCGCTTTGCCCAGGACCACCGCGACCGCACCACGGCGCTCGTCATCCTCCACTCGGCCCACAAGCGGACCGAGAAGCAGCAGTCCGCCATCCGGTTCCGCGTCGAACAGGCCCGCGACCATGGCCCCGAAGCCACCGTCGAACTTGCCTTGCAGCGCTGGTATACCGAGGCCGCGCAAGCCACCCGCCCCGACCTGATGGACCTGACCCGCCGCTGGGTCCTGGCCAACAGGCGCGAGGTCTACGTCAAGCTCTACCGCATCCTGGCGGATGGGGTGGACGAGATCGTCGCCCCCCGGCCGCCCCTCACCGTCCCGACGCTGGTGCTGACCGGCGACGAGGATGGCGGCAACGGACCCGAGATGAGCATGGCCATCGCCGAGGAGATTCCCCGCGCAAGGCTGGTGATCCTGAAAGGGCTCCGCCACATGGCGCTGGCCGAGGCACCAGCGGCCGTCAACCGCCCCGTCACCGATTTCCTCACCGAGGTGCTGTCGTGACTGCCCCCAGGACCCTAGACCCCAGGGCGCTGCGCAACGCCTTCGGCGCCTTCGCCACCGGCGTCACCGTCATCACCACCCGGCAGGCCGACGGCACCCCCCGGGGCTTTACCGCGAACAGCTTCACCTCGGTCTCGCTCGATCCGCCGCTGCTGCTCGTCTGCCTCGCCAGGACGGCGCATTCGGCGGAAGTCTTCGCCAAGTCCCCGCATTTCGCCGTCAACATCCTGGCCGCGGACCAGAAGGCCGTCTCCGGCCTCTTCGCCTCGCGCGCGCCCGACAAGTTCGCGCAATGTGCCTGGACGCCCGGCCCGGCCGACATGCCCCTGATCGACGGCGCGCTGGCCAGCTTTTCCTGCGCGAACCATCAGCTTGTCGATGCCGGCGACCACCTGATCCTGATCGGCCGGATCGAGGCCTTTGCGACCTCCGAAGGCCAGCCGCTCGGCTATTTCCGCGGCAGCTACTTCTCCATCGGGATCGAGAAGGACCTGGCCCAGGCCGCCGCCGCCGCAAAGGGCAGCCGGCTGGGCGCGGTCCTCGCCTGCGACGGCGGGGTGCTTCTGCGGGCCGAAGGCGACCGGCTTCGCCTGCCGCTCGCCCCTCAGGCCACCCTCGACAGCCTGACGGCGAAACTCGCGGCCCTTGGCCTCACCTCCCGGATCGACTTCGTCTATGCCACCTTCGACGACCGTTCGACCGGCGGCCACGCCGTCTATTACCACGGCAGCGTCACCGGCCCCCTGCCCCAGGGCTACCGCATCCTGCCGCTGGCCGACCTCGCCCGGGCGCAGATCTCCAAACCCGCCGAAGCCGCCATGCTGGCCCGCTATGCACGGGACTACCGCAACGGCAGCTTCTCGATCTACCACGGAACCGAAGCCACGGGCCAAACCCGCCAGATCGGCGCGCTGCAAGAAAGGAACCCCGATGTCCCTCCCCGAACTCCGCAAGCTTGTGACCTATGACGAGGAGACGGTCACCGATGGTGGCCGTGCCTGCACGCCGCCCCTGCGGATGATCGCCGTCGCCGCCGTGGTGACGAACCCGTGGCATGGGCGCGGCTTCGTGGCAGACCTCTCGCCCGAGATCAGGCGGATGGGCCCGGCCCTCGGCCAACTGCTGACCGACCGCCTGGTCCGCCTGGCCGGCGGGGGCGACAGGATCGAGGCCTACGGCAAGGCCGCCCTCTGCGGCACATCCTGCGAGCTGGAGCATTGCTCGGCCCTGATCCACACGCTCCGCTTCGGCAATTTCTACCGCGAGGCGGTGGGGGCGAAGACCTATCTCGGCTTCACCAACACGCGCGGGCCGGCCAATACGCAGATCCAGATCCCGCTGATGGACAAGCACGACGCAGGCCGCCGCTCGCACTACCTGACCGTCCAGTTCTCCGTCCCCGACGCGCCGGGCCCTGACGAGCTGGTCATCGCCCTGGGCGCAAGCCTCGGCGGCCGCCCCCACCACCGGATCGGCGACCGCTATCAGGACCTGAAGGAAATGGGCGGCGAGCCGGACAACCCGGCGGGGGTGTGAACCTCTCGCCTTTGGCGGCCCGCTCCATGCGCGCCGCTCGCGGCTCTCCAGCTACGGAACACGCGCGCCCTTGCTCTTTTCACAAATACTCCACGGGGGTCCGGGGGTGTGAAACCCCCGGGGCCGGCCGCGGGCCTTGCGGCCAGAAGGTCAGGATTACCCCGACGCCCGCGCCCAACCCGTTGAAATCGTTCCGACTGGAAGCCTGGCCACCGTGGACGGGTCAGGCATTGAACAGGAAGTGCAGAACGTCTCCGTCCTTGACCTCGTAGGTCTTGCCCTCGATCCGGAACTTGCCCGCTTCCTTGGCCCCGGCCTCGCCGTTCCCGGCGATGTAGTCGTCATAGGCGATGGTCTCGGCCCGGATGAACCCCTTCTCGAAGTCCCCGTGGATCACCCCCGCCGCCTGCGGGGCGAGCGTTCCCCTGGGGATCGTCCAGGCCCGCGCCTCCTTCGGCCCGACGGTGAAATAGGTCTGCAACCCCAGCAGCGCGTAGCCCGCCCTGATCAGGCGATCGAGCCCTGCCTCGTGAAGCCCCATCTCCTTCAGGAACAGCGCCGCCTCGTCCTCGGGCAGCTGCGCCAGTTCCTCCTCGATCCGGGCCGAGATCACCACCGAGGCCGCGCCCTGCCTGGCCGCCATCTCCGCCACGCGGGCCGATTGCGCGTTGCCCGAGGCCGCCGCGGCCTCCTCGACGTTGCAGACATAGAGCACCGGCTTCGCGGTCAGAAGTTGCAGCATCCGCCATTGCTTGCGGTCGTCCTCCGCCACCTCAACCGTGCGGGCGGGGCGCCCCTCGTTCAGCGCGGCCAGCGCGGCCCGCAACAGGCGGTCCTGGTCCTGCACCTCCTGATCCCCGCCGCGCAGCTTCTTGGCCAGCGCGGTCAGACGCCGCTCGATCGACTCCATGTCGGCCAGCATCAGTTCCGTCTCGATGGTCTCGGCATCCGCCACCGGGTCGATCCGGCCCTCGACATGGGTGATGTCGCCGTCCTCAAAGCAGCGCAGGACATGGGCGATGGCGTCGCATTCCCGGATGTTGGCCAGGAACTGGTTGCCCAGCCCCTCGCCCCTGGACGCCCCGCGCACCAGCCCCGCGATGTCCACGAAGGTCATCCGCGCCGGGATGATCTGCTTCGACCCGGCGATGGCGGCCAGCTTCTCCAGCCGGGCATCGGGCACGGCCACCTCGCCGACATTGGGTTCGATGGTGCAGAACGGAAAGTTTGCCGCCTGCGCCGCCGCCGTCCGGGTCAGCGCGTTGAAGAGCGTCGATTTGCCCACGTTCGGCAGCCCGACGATGCCCATCCTGAAACCCATGTCCGACCCCTTTCGACCCGTTTCGCGCCGTCTCTACGGCGCTGCCCTGTCCGGCGCAAGCACTCCGGGGCTTCAGTCCGGCAGTCGGGTCCGTTCGCGCGACTGGAAGATCAGCAGCCAGGCCAGCAGGATGAACATCGGATGCGTCAGCCCGCCCGAGAACAGCAGCGCCAGCAGCCAGATCGGAAAGACGAGGATGCCAAGGAACGGCCGTCCGGTCAGGACGATGGACAGCGGCGGCAGCAAAAGGGCGAGGACGTAGTTCATGGCCGGATAGATGGGATGTCCGGGCCGGGTTCCAAGGCCCCGGCTCGCAAAGCCGCCCATTGATTTCCCCCGCCGCCCCGTGGCAGATGGAACCGTTCAGCAGGGGGCCTTCATGACACGGATCGACGACACCTTCGCGCGGCTGAAGGCCGAGGAGAAGAAAGCCTTCGTCGCCTATATCA